>JAUNQZ010000015.1:336-23067 GCA_030535915.1 bacterium | reverse complement strand
CTACACTCCTGTTTGTCGTAATGATGCCAATACTCCTATTTACCATAAATGGAGAGATGATTCATTCTAAATCTATCAATAGGCAGTATAACAATGGGTAGCAGAACTTCCTTTAGCAGTAATCGCATTGTAGACGCTCCTATCAATGGGTAGTATAACCATCAATTTTAAAACCGATAGCGGATAACAATGAAAAATAACATGAGGAATAATATAAATGATGAATAACATAAGAGAAAAAGAAAAGCCCCCGGATATCCGAGGGCTTTTTTCGTAGCTTTAAGCGAATGGCTTAGGCTTCTGCTTCGAGAGCTGCTTCAACTTCATCGGAGAAGTCGGCTGTCGAGTAGACGTTTTGGACGTCTTCGTTATCTTCGAGGGCGGCGATGAACTTGTTCACTGCACGAGCCTGGTTGATATCGGTGACAGGGGTGGTTGCCATGGGGAGAAGCTTGACTTCTGCATCGGTGGTTTCGATACCAGCGGCGTTGAGGGCTTCGCACACCTTGACGAAATCAGAGGGGGCGGTGAGGATTTCAAAGCCTTCTTCGTCAGCGTTGACATCTTCAGCGCCTGCGTCGAGAGCGAGCATCATGACTTCGTCTTCATCAAGGGAACCCTTAGCGAGAAGGATCTGACCCTTGCGTTCGAAGTTACGGGTCACAGAACCGGACTGGCCGAGTTCGGAGCCATTCTTCTTGAAGATGTTACGGATTTCTGCGGCGGCGCGGTTCTTGTTGTCGGTGAGGACTTGAACGACGAGACCGACGGTACCTGCGTAACCTTCGTATGTGATTTCTTCGAGGACTTCTGCCTGGAGTTCGCCGGTACCCTTCTTAATAGCACGGTCGATGTTGTCCTTCGGCATGTTGATACCCTTTGCCTTGGCAATCAAGTTACGCAAGGAGGGGTTGGTATTCGGGTCGCCGCCGCTCTTTGCAGCAAGCATAATTTCCTTGGCCAAACGGGAGAACATTTTACCACGCTTTGCGTCTGCAGCGCCCTTTGCGTGCTTAATGGTTGCCCATTTACTATGTCCGCTCATCTTCTCTCTTCCTTTCTAAAGGGGTTATGTTTGAGAGGGTATTTACTGAAACTGTTCCTATAACAATAAAAGGATTTGCATATTATAGCACAAAGGGGATGGAATTAGCAACTCTTTTATTCGAATTATGAATGATGGATCACGAATTGTTGGATAGGGCTCGCTACGCTCGGGAAAGAAAACACGAAATTGGAAGCAATGTGGAAGGAGAAGGATGGATTTTTTGCGTGCGGGAATTAGACGCGAAAGTGCAAGACGCGCGGGAGATGTGATAGGGGTATGAATAAGTCTTGGTAAGCAAAATATTTACTTGAATTTTTCCTTGTTTTTTGAGACAATAAGTTTTGACACTTTATTTGGAAGGGGAATCCTTTTTATGATGCGTTGGTCGAAAGCTCTTTTAAATACATTGCGTGAAGCACCTCAGGATGCTGAAATTATTAGTCATCAACTTATGATTCGTGCGGGACTGTTACGCAAATTGGGTGGCGGTCTTTATACATATATGCCGCTTGGAATGCGAGCATTGCATAAGCTTGAGGCGATTGTTCGTGAAGAAATGGAGCGTGCGGGGGCGCAAGAAACGCTGTTTCCGATTTTACAGCCAGCGGAGCTTTGGAAGCAGACGGGGCGTTGGGAGACGATGGGTCCGGGGATGTTTCGTGTGAAAGATCGTAAGGATGCGTGGTATGTCTTGGCGCCGACGGCGGAGGAAGCGTTTACAGCGTTGGCGAAGAGTGAGATTGCTTCATATCGTCAATTGCCGTGCATTATTTATCAGATGCAGGATAAGTTTCGCGATGAGATTCGTCCGCGTTTCGGTTTAATTCGTGGTAAAGAATTTATCATGAAGGATGCCTATAGCTTTGACAAGTCGGAAGAAGCGGCGGATGCTTCGTATAAGGCAATGTATGATGCGTATGTGCGTATCTTTAAGCGTGCAGGCTTGAATGCGAAACCAGTGGAAGCCGATACGGGTGATATTGGCGGAAACTTCTCGCATGAGTTTATGGTTTTTGCTGCAAGTGGTGAGGATGGCATTCTTGATTGTGAGGCGTGTGGTTATGCAGCCAATCAGGAACGCGCTGAACGTCAGACGGTGTTGCTCCCCTACACAACGGAGGCGGGTGCAGCGACGGAGGTTGCGACCCCTAATCAACATGCATGTGAAGATGTTGCAGCGTATCTCAAGGCTCCGGTGGATCGCGTAGTGAAGAGCATGGTGATGCTAGCCAATGGTGAACCTGTGATGGTATTGGTGCCGGGCAATCGCGAACTTAATGAAATCAAGCTTCGCCGTTTCTTGAATGGTGCGAAGATTGAAGTAGCTGATGATGCAACCGTTGAAAAGGTGGCGGGACCGGTGGGGTCAATTGGTCCAGTAGGTCTCTCGCTTCCCATTTATGCAGACAAGTCGCTTGAAGGTGCCGCAGATGTAATTGTCGGTGCCAATAAAGAAGGTTTCCACTTGGATCATGTTTCCCTCGCTCGTGATGCGAAGATTCTCGCGTATGAGGATTTGACGCTTGTCACCGAAGGGGACCTTTGTCCCAAGTGCGGCAAACCCCTTGCTATTCGTCGTGGGACTGAGGTTGGACAATGTTTCAAGCTCGGCACCAAGTATTCGAAAGCAATGGGGGCTACTTACTTGGACGAAAATGGCGTGGCACAGGTCTTGACCATGGGATGCTATGGCATTGGCGTTTCTCGTACTTTACAAGCAATTGTTGAACAGAGCAATGATGCTAATGGTATCATTTGGCCTGCCGCGGTTGCGCCCTATCAAGTGGGTCTCCTCTTGCTTGATCCGGATAATCCCGAAGTGGTTGCGAAAGCAAAAGCTTTGGCGGCTGAACTCGAAGCGCGCGGCATTGATGTCTTTATGGATGACCGTGCGGAACGTCCTGGTGTAAAGTTTAAGGATGCCGACTTGATTGGATTTCCCATTCGCGTTGTTGCCGGAACCAAGGGATTCGAGAAAGGCGGCTTTGAAATTCGCCGCCGGACCGAAAAAGATTCCGACATCATCGCTCCCGAAGCCGCGGCCGATGCAATTGTAGCACGTCTCGCGGAATAACGGATTATTACAGAACATAAAAAGAGGACAAGCAAATGAATGACATTCCATCGACGAGTACGCGTCGTGATATTTCACTCATCGTCTCCAAGACGCATAAAATCTCTCAACAGCTCGCTTATAAAATCATTGACACGACCTTTGAAGCACTGTTGTCCAATCTCATTGAGAATGGTCATGTAGAGCTTCGTGGTTTTGGTGTCTTCAAGATTGTTCAGCGTTGCGCCCGTCGTGGTCGCAATCCGAAGCAGCCGGATCAAGAAGTACCGATTCCACCACGAAAGACGATTAAATTTCATGCATCGCGCCTCCTTCGTCAAGATTTGGTCAATGCAAAAGTGGCTACAACGCGTGCTCGTAAAGAAGACGCAAAGTAACCTTACAAACGACTGCAGGGGAGGATACGAACAGGTTTCGGGAGATCTGCTTTACGCTTCCGATTTTTGTCCGTAACTCCCTCGCGGATAAGGATTGAGTTTAGTTTTATTTTTATTGTTGAGTTTCATTTTCATGAGTGCTCCTATTTCCTTTGAAGCCCCTCGTGGCATGCGTGATTTCTATCCCGAAGACATGGTCTGGAGGAATCGTATTTTTGATGCTTGGCGTGCGGCGGCAGAACGTTTTGGCTTTAAGAACTATGATGCGTGTGTGGTTGAATCGTTAGAGCTCCTCCAACGCAAATCTGGCGAAGAAGTCTCCGAACAAATCTATGCGTTTGAAGATAAGTCGGGTCGTAAACTTGCCTTACGTCCAGAGATGACCCCTACCCTTGCACGCATGGTTGCAGCGCGTCAAAGTCGTCTTCCCTTCCCCATCAAGTGGTACACCATGGCGCAGTGCTTCCGTTATGAACGCATGACCCGTGGCCGTAAACGCGAACACTATCAACTCAATATGGATATTATTGGGTCAGATGAAATTCTTTGCGAAGCGGAAATTCTCGGTGCGGCGGTAGCGGCGATGCGTGAAATGGGATTGCCTGATACGGCATGGCACATTCATGTTTCCTCGCGTGCATTGCTTGGCGAACTCCTCGCAAAGAGTGGAATTCCGCAAGACCAGCATCCTGCAGTCTTCATTGCACTTGATAAACGCGGAAAAATCTCCGATGAAGAAATCGCCTCCCTCCTTCGTAACGAGGGGCTCAATGATGAAGCGATTGCCAAGACCTTTGAACTCCTCGCCGTCACCTCGCTTGAAGGTGCAGCAGCACTTGCCGGAGAAGATTCCCCAGCGCTTGCAGATCTTCGTAAGCTCTTTGCGATGGCCGATGAAATGGGATATGGTGAGATTCTGATGTTTGACATTGCCGTTATTCGTGGGCTCTCATATTACACTGGTATCGTTTTTGAAGCCTTTGATGCGCAGCGGAAGTTCCGTGCGATTTTTGGTGGCGGTCGTTATGACTCGTTGCTTGCGCTTGTTGGTGGTCAACCAACACCGGCAGTGGGCATGGGCTTTGGCGATGTGGTGGTCGGGGAAGTCCTCCGAGACCTCCTCGGTGAAACTTGTCCTATTCAACGCGATGGATATCTCATTGGGTATATGACCGATGAACAGCGCCCCGCCGCACTCAAGCTCACAGCGAAATTACGTGCAGAAGGTCACAAGGTTGATCTTTCCCTCGTTGCTCAGAAGCCCAAACACTTCTTTGGCAAATCGGGAAATTCCTCGGCATTGGAAGCGATTTATATTGGTCCCGATGATCTCACGGCGGGAGCGGTTCAAGTCAAAAACCTTGAGACCCGCGAGCAGCGAACGCTTGCGCTTTAAGCGATCGCTTTCATCGTTTACTCAACGAAAAGACACCTCCAAAATTGCGGAGGTGTCTTTTTATTATTCCCATCGTTTAACTCTAGCGTGAGTGCCATTAGGGCGTTTGCTTCACATAGAGCATAGGGATGGTCATCAAGAGCATGTAAACGAAAATTTCTGTATTTGCAGAGGTCATTTGGCACATTAGAAAGATTCCCAATGCCGCCGATAAACATAGATTACCCACAGGGGCGCGCTTGATTTTTTGAAATCCCATCACCAGCAAAGGCAAGGCAAACCACCCAAGGAAAAGACCTAAACCCACCAACCCATACATCACCGCAAGGCCTGTAAACCAATTCAACCATGGGAGGGCCCCCTCGCGTTTAAGCCAGACGGAAAGTTCGACCGTCTTATAGTGTTCTTGAGCGAGCTCCTCTCGCATCACGCGGTCATATTCCCCCATGCCATGACCATAGATAGGGGAAGCTGCAATAGCTCTTAATTCTGCCGACAAATGAATCGAGCGAGTGGTCTTTGGCGAGGCTGTATCGGTTTGAATCACTGCATGTACAAGGCTCGAAATGTTGGTCGAGGAGTGACGTTGCATCATTAAGGCACAAGACGACCCCACAATAAAAACAATTGCAAAGAGTGCTAACTTTAACCGCAGGAGGCGTTCCATGCGACCAATCAAACTCAACGCCAGTACCACCCATACCCCACATGCCATAGTCAAAGAAATTGCACCTGCAGCACTCTTTGTTTTGCAGAGTAAAAGCCCTGCAAGTCCAGCCAGAAAGAGATTACCCATCGTTCCACGGAGGTGTTTAGAGACCCATGCGTGCCATACAAAAAAGAGCGTTGTAAACCCGAGCAGCACAGAATAATAAGCAGGCTCTTCAAAGATTGCACGGTAGCGTTCACTTTCCCATAGCACCGGAGGCCAGACATTCTCTCCGGTCCATTCGGTGATTCCCGTACGAAGGAAATAATGTATGGCATGCTCTAAGGCATCAGTTGCCCATTTAACGCCCGCAAAGTGTAAACATTCCAAAACGGAATAGCAAGCACACACCCCAAGTAACGCCACAAAGGTCCAGTAAAATAAACGTTTGATTTCCTCCCAGGGGAAGAGTAAACAGCATGCCGCAAAGGCATACCATAAGAGGAAGAAACGAATTGCGCCACTGATGGCTTTGACATGGCCAAAGGAAATCGCCCCAAAGCCGATGGAAATGATTAATGAAACCACCATCCAAACCGCCCAAAGACCTCCCGTTATCGCAGCAAAACGTAAATAGCGATCTTCTCGGCCCAATTTAAGGATGCGGTCGATATTAAGAACGAAAAGCACGAGCAAAGGATAAAAGGTCAACTTCGCAAACGGACCGAATGGAAAATTGTTAAACGGATACAGCAATAGCGTGAGCGACAGTAAGATTTTAGTCACACAATCTCGCCAAGTCCACGAATTATACAACTGCTTCAACTTCTGAATCATTTCCCCTCCTTCTCTCCGTCCTCTCTCAACTTCAACAAAAGAACACGTTATAGGATAGTTGTTACGATAAATCAGTTACCTTTTATGCGTGGAGGTCAATTTGCCTCTCCTGATAAAGGGCCTCACACGCTTTAGAGAATTAGCATACAGTCTCCATAAGAGAAGAAACGGTACTCCTCCTCTACTGCAACACGATAAGCTTCAAGGATGCGTTCTTTACCCGCGAGGGCGGAGACCATCATAATAAGGGTTGATTGCGGGAGGTGGAAGTTAGTAAGCATGCAATCAATCGCCTTAAAGGTATACGGAGGATAGATGAAGGCCGTACTTGTGCCATGGGTGGGAATGATATCGCCATGCTTCTCAAAAATCGTTTCAAGGGTTCGAACTGTGGTTGAACCAACGGCAATAATACGCCCGCCATTTTGACGCGTTTCATGCCAAAGACGAGCGGTTTCTTCACTCAAGGCATAGTGTTCCGCATCCATTTTGTGGTCTTCGATGCGTTCCGCCTTGACGGGCTTAAAGGTGCCAGGTCCGACATGGAGCGTTACAAACGCACGACGGATGCCTTTGGCTTCGAGTTTTTGAAAAATTTCCTCTGTGAAGTGGAGACCTGCGGTAGGAGCAGCAACAGCACCTACTTCCTGCGCATAGATAGTTTGGTAGCGTTCTTTATCGAGACGCGCGAGCTCGGGGTCGTTATGATTGCGACGGATATAGGGCGGGACAGGTGTCAGACCGTAACGGCCAAGGATATCAAGGAGGGGTTCTTGAGATGTGAAACAGACTTCCGAGGCGCCCTCCTCATCCTTTGTAAGGACTTTAGCACGAAGGGAATTCTCCCCGCAGAGAACGGTGTTACCGATGCGAGCTTTACGACCACTCCCGCACATGCATCGCCAAATGGAAGTATACGTTCCCTCAGCATCACAAGTTTCAGGTTGACGACAATCGAGGAGGAGAAACTCTGCCGCCCCTGCGGTATCTTCCCATTGACCAAGAATGCGTGCGGGAAAGACACGGGTGTTATTGAGAATAAGTAAATCTCCAGGACGAAGGTAGTCCACAATGTTTTGAATCGAGCGGTGCTCAATCGTTGTTTTGGAACGATCCAAAACCATCATGCGGGAAGTGCCACGCACTTCTGGAGGAACTTGGGCAATGCGTTCTTCAGGGAGGAAATAATCAAAATCAGCGGTGAGCATGGGGGGCATTCCTTGCGTCTATGTGTTGTGCATTTTGAACACTATCAAGATAGCGTTGTGCAATATCGTCACCCAACCTTTGGGCGCAGTCCTTAGCAAAGAGCTGGGTCGCCAGCGGATGCAAAGGATAATACGAGAGACATTCATGAACAGCTTTTTGCAATTGTTCTGGGTCGGTAAGGCGTTGGAGATAAAGTGTCCACAGCACCGGTTGTTGAGGATTGGAGAAAAGCCATGCCGCTAGCAGTTGTTGAGCCTTGACTGGGTCTTGCGGTGTCCATGCTTCAACGAGACGACGCAAGAGATATTGATTGAAAAGCGGTTGCCGTGAAAGATTTTCGTGGACATCAAAGGCCGTAAGGAAGTCTGTAGCCTCTTGAAGACGGTCTTTCGAGAGCAAATAGTTGACATAGTAAAAGGCATAAGCAATCACCTTGTCGCGATGATAGAAGGTCACAATCTTTTCGCTAAGGATTTCGAAACTTGGAGAACCCGGCGTAACCTCGTAAAGCTTTTTAACATACGAACCTCGAAGCGCGGTAATCTCAAAACGATGACGATGCCGTTCGTAAAGTGCTTGTGCTCCAGGAGTGTGAATATGCAACAACAAGAAACATTCAAGTTCTCGGAAGAACAGCAATTCTTCTTGTCCCGAGAGAATCGTGCGTTGCATTACCTCAAGAGCATCTGCTTCTGGCATGTGTAAGAGCGCATAGAGGCGTTCGTCTAGCGAAAGGGTGTGAGGTGCTACTTTGTAGAGGCGAACTAAGTTTTCAAGACAGGCTTCTGTTTCAATACCAGAATTGAAATGTGCCGAACGGTGCGCAGCATCAAAGGATGGCGAACGGACATAACCGTAGCGTTTTTCAAATTGTGCGCGTTCTTTCAAGGACGGATTTTCCAAGTAAGGGAACTCATTGTAAACCGTTGTTGCACGAGCGATTTCTTCTTCTGAAACAGCGTAACCTTCATTAGCAAAACTTGCAACACTCAATATGACACCTTTGTTTTCGGGATCATACTGTGCAGCTTGACGAAACATCTCAAGTGCTTCTGGGGCTACTTTGCCAGCTGCCTCATTGGCCAATTGAAGTGCAGCAAGCGAATAGAATTCTTTTACCGTTCGTTCGCCTAGCGTTGTTTGAGCAAAGGGGGTCGTGGCGAGAGTCTTGGCAATGTCGACGACATTCTCACGGTGGAAACGATAGGGATCGCCAACAAAAACATCTGTGCGCCAAGAAGAATACTGCAAATAGGTTATTAAGGGCGCATCCCCAATCGCGGCAAGCTCTTGGAGTAAGGGGTCTTCTTGAACTAATGTCTCCCATAATTTCCCTGCGATTGAAATTTTATTGAGATTCTGTGTTGGAGAAGCAAGAGGGAAGAGAGGTTTCTCATCAACATAACGCTGCACAATGAATTCTTCGCAATCATCCGAAGGATTCAGCCACATTTGAGGTTTCGTTGGGAGGGAAAAATCAACCGTTGACCACACTTTACGCAAAGCATCATTTGCAAGAGTACATGTGGCATTCGGCGTAAAGAAGTAAAGGGAACCACCCAAGAGGAGAAGCGAAGGAAATGCCACAATAAGAGTCGCCCATTGATACTTCTCGCGTGTTGAACGGCGAAGATTCATATCCAACCAATTACGAAGCCACGAAGCCACCACTAAGGCCGTATTCAGTACAAGTAAAATCATTCCAAAGGAAGCTATAGGATCGGGTTCAATCATTGACATCCAAAATGAAGATGGCCAACCCGCAAAAACAAATCCCCACGATGCAAGAATACAGAATTGACCCAATAAAGGCGAAAAGGCCTTGTAAAATGCTCGCGGGAATGAGCCTAAAAAGAGTGCGGCATTGAGAAGGAAAAAGACCCAACCAGCAATGCTTTCAAACGATTGAATCACTGTTGGGAGAGCTTTTAAACCTGATTGAAATTGTGTCGCCCAAAGGAGTCCCCACGACAAGGTCGCATTTGAACAAAAAAGAGGATACCATCCCAAAGCAAAAAAGGCTAGAGCCATAAACGCACCAATCAAAATGCCCATCAATGCCCACATCATTTGTGTCATTCGATTCTCAAAGTGAACCAAAATAAAGACACGCGAACTCAAACAAAATGGAAGGATCAAAACCACCAATAACGAGGGGGATAACATAAACAAAAAGGTCAACAACCCAAATGTCAATGCCAACAATGGATTCACATAAGAGGGAAGTTGTTCGTTGTATTCTAAGGCCGTTTCATATTGAGAACGCAAAATTAGCGAAAGCCAAAAAAGAAGTGTTAGTAAAAGGACCGTAAATTGTCCATCCATTGGACGCGTTGCCATAACCCATAACGGAAACGCAACCATTACAAGAGGTGCAAAAAAACAAGTTGTGAAACGCTTTACGAATACACGATCCGCCCGAGCTTGTGCTTTTTCCTCCGGCGTATTATCAATGCCATCGCAAACCGCTAAGTAAATCATTGTTTGCAACGATCGCAAAACCAATAAAACAATCAATGCTCCAATACTCGCCGTTAAGATACGCGTGCCTGTGAGAAGGCTTCCTCCAGAAAAGAACGATTCCACGCCATGAAAAAGAACGGCGTCAAGAAGATAACAAGGTTGATGATCGAGAACACTAGGGAAAAGCGTTGACGCTAAAAACTTTGCAGATGCGCCAGGCATTGCAAGCGTTGCACTTGTCATATAAAAAAGCACAAAGGCAACAATAACGCAAAGCGAAAGAAAAAATGTGTTTAAATAACGCTTCATTTAAGCCCCTTTTTAAATTTAAAATGAGTAAATATTATAACATATTTATATATAAAAACCTATTAAAAAAGGTTTTTGTAAAAAAATTAAAAAAAATAAAAAAAGTACTTGCTTTTCTTTTTTGTGTTTGATATATTATATGCGTTTTCTTCATCCGGGGAGGTAGCTCAATTGGTTAGAGCTCCGGACTGTCGATCCGGAGGTCGCGGGTTCGAGCCCCGTCCTTCCCGCCATTTAAAAGAAGAAAGCCCTCTTTTGGGGAGGTAGCTCAATTGGTTAGAGCTCCGGACTGTCGATCCGGAGGTCGCGGGTTCGAGCCCCGTCCTTCCCGCCATTTTCCATAAAGTGTGAGTTCACACTCCTTTCGTGTTGTTGTAACCGGGCGAACGTTCTGTTCGCTCGGTTCTTTTTTTATATCCTACTTTTTCATTAGAGCTAATATTTATCTTTCCAAAAAGACACATGCGCCTTCATCTTTAATATAGACACCAACCAACACCCATAAGAGTTCTCTCCCTCTCCAAGGCTTTACTATTTACAAACGATGGAATTCCCTACGGCACTGCCAGTAGCAATTTGGCATAACAACACGACGACAAATCTTTCATGTCGTCACACGGGAAACGGATGATATCCTCCCTCGCTATCTGCTCTCACAGTAACTTATAACAAGAAGACTCATTTACCACAAATAGAATCCTTAAATCGTAGAATAAAAGAAAGATAAAAAGTAAAAGCCGTCAACGGATATCCGTCAACGGCTTTATAAGCAAAAGTGGTGCGCTTAGCTTAGGCTTCGGGCATGGTCTTGCGAAGACCCTGGCCACGATCGCCTTCTTTCCACTGGCCGCGCTTGATCAACAAATTGATGCGCTCAAAACGCTTGAGAACGTTGCGCTTGGCAGTGATCTTGCCCGAACCTTTAAGACTTCTGTGCTGGCTCATTTGAAGCTCCTTAACGTAATGGGGAGATACCCCGCCTAAATAAAGTGCACATAAGATATCAAAAATCCATCTTTAATGCAACACTTTTTTATAAAAAGATTCTTCCGATTCCCATTGACTTTGACCGCGGTTGAATCAAAACTTTGATTTCAAGCACTTAAAGCCTTACCAAAGGCCAAGGAAATGTTGCATCAATAGGGAAACGAGTGTAATCCCTATCCAACAAATTGCACCCAATGCGAGCGGACGACCACCCGTCTTTAGTAACTTTACGACATCTGTATTGAAACCAATGGCGACCATTGCGATAATGATAAAGAACTTCGCAAGCCACTTCATCCAACCAAAAAGAATGCTCATCTCAATACCACAAGTTTCAAGGCTAGCCTTCACCATCGCAAGATCACACATCGTTGTAATGACCGATGCGAGAATAAAGTAAAGAATGAAGAATGGGAAGATTTTTACGATTGAAACATTTTTGCCTGAGGCTGTACCTGCCGCACGCATTTCACGCGCATGAAGAATCGTCAAGCCAATAACGATAGGAATAATCGCAAGCGTACGCGTAAGTTTTACCGTCACCGCTTTATCCAAAGTCGCGACCCCTAACCCATGCATAGAATCCCACGAAGAAGCACAAGCTGTAACCGAGGATGTGTCATTCACCGCTGTTCCCGCGAAGATACCGAAGGCATCGCCACATAGCGTATCAAAGCCGATTAAGACCCCCAACGATGGAAAGATTAATGCCGCCAACACATTGAAAAAGAAAATCACGGAGATGGATTGTGCAATCTCACTATCATCCGCCTCAACAACAGGTGCGGCAGCGGCGATCGCAGAACCACCACAAATAGACGAACCAACTCCTACAAGGATGGCAGACTTCTTCGGAATTGAGAGAAGTCGTTGAA
The DNA here is from genome assembly GCA_030535915.1 of bacterium. Taxonomy (GTDB): domain Bacteria; phylum Verrucomicrobiota; class Kiritimatiellia; order RFP12; family DVOR01; genus Spyradenecus. Next base: position 10,843 of record JAUNQZ010000015.1, on the reverse strand, counting down.
AAATCCATGCAAGAAGAAGCGATGCGGTAATAGTTGAAGCGATAATCGGCAACGATTCAAGGCCTGTCTTTGCAACCACCTTAAGATTGAGACCAAAGCCAAGGAGGATTACGGCCCATTGGAGAATCTTTTTTGCCGAGAATTTTATGCCGACATCAAAAAAAGCACGCCTCGACTTCAGCATGGGTACAAGACACATGCCAATTACAATACCAAAGACAGCGCCACCCACAATGGGAAATTGCTTTCCCAAAAAGTAAGCCCCCGTTGCAATCGCTACGCAAAGAATAAGTCCTGGAAGTAATGTTTTAAGATTCTTTATCATAACGAGGACTCCTTTTTAGTAAGTGTGCGTTATTCTACAGATGTAGGCGTTTCGGTTTTCGGCAAGCATTTTTCAATTGCTTGAACACCCTTATAGTGCCAAGCATCAAGAGTCACAACCGCGTTATTCTGCATTTGAATTTTGAGAATACCGCGTTTTTCCCATTGCGAACGATCAACGATTACCATTTCTGAAACGGGGTAAGCCGCACACTCAGCATCTGCAACAAAGAAGCGAAGCGTCTCGCCATCAAAGGAAAAAGTCTTCCGCTGGCGATACAAAGGAATCATACAAAAAATAAAAGCCGCAAAAAGAGAAACAAGCGCACTCACATATTGTTCTTGGATTTTATCCGGCGTGTGGACGGGTGTTAAGAGGACCGCTTTTGACCATTCACGGTTCTTTACAATTTCCTTCTCTTCACGAATTGCGGACTGGAAGGCATCCTTATAGAAACTCGGCGCCTCAACATTTCGCTGCTGAAAGGCATGGTCTAATTGAGAAATGCCATACTTCTCTGTACTCATCCACTCTTCTGCGGTGAGGTTTTGCTTTACGAGTTCCTCACAAATCGGACGAACGGCTTCATTCTCTGCAGGGTAACCCCACTTGCCATCATAGAAAAACCAACCCGCAAACGCCACAAAGAGTGCCGCCACACCAAAGAAACGAATCGCATATTCACGATTTAAAGAGGTCTTGATCAAATCCATACTTATCCTTTAAATTAAATCTCTAACATGCGTTGCACACAACAACGCGCATCTGCAATAAGATCGTCCTCTACACGGACCAAAGTATCTTCAGGCCAATCTTTCAAAACACGAAGGAGTTGTTCAGGAGTGGTCAACCCCATATCCTCACAAATGATTGGACGAATCGGTTCAATCGTCAATTCTGGATAGTTCGCAATGAGCCGCTGAACGAGATGATCCTCTGTGCCAATGAGAAGGCGTTCTCCTGCTACGGCTTGCTTGACAGCATCAATTATCGCTTTGGTTGAACCCGTCTTATCCGCTTGTGCTGCTACGGGAGAGGGAGCCTCTGGGTGAATCAACATCTTTGCATTGGGGAGGCGTTCACGAGCATTATTCAAATCCGCCGTTGTATAACCTGCATGAATTGGACAACAACCATTCCATGCGATCAATGTTGCCGATTGAATATCCGCCGAGGTTAATCCACCATCGGGTAAGTCACGATCCCAAAGACAAACGGCACTCGGGGGATAACCTAATTCACGAAGAATGTTTGTACAAAGATGCTGGTCTGGGGCAAAGAGGATGTGTTTACCTTGATCTAAAAAGTGTTTAACGATGTGGTGTCCATTACCAGAAGTGCACGCAGCACCTCCATGACGTCCACAGAAAGCTTTCACATCTGCAGAGGAATTCACATAGACGATAGGCACCCACTCCACGTTTGGTGTAATGGCTGTAATGTGTTGCCAAGCAGCTTCGAGCGCATCTGCCGTCGCCATATCCGCCATTGGGCAACCTGCATTAGGTGCGGGTTGGTAAACGCGACGACCATTATCTATGCCATCCAACGCACGCGAAAGAACATCCGCCGTCTCTGCCATAAAGCGAACGCCGCAGAAGACGATGCGTTTAGCTTTCGAGGCCGCAGCAATGCGTGAAAGTTCAAGCGAATCCCCTACCGCATCACAAAATGGAATGATTGACGAATCTTGATAATGATGACCTAAAATGAGAAGATCTTCTCCCCATTGTTGACGATAGTGCTGAATGTCATTGGCAATCGTACTCATGCTGAAATCATCTCCTCTACGAGGGTTGCTTTGCGCAGTCCCGTTGCGGTGAGTTCAAGCGTTAAAACAAGACGGTGTGGGGCTTCAAGGTCAAGGACTGCTGCAGCGCGCTCTGGCCATTCAATCGCGAGACGATCGCCGCGTTCAAGTGCTTCGTCAAGCCCAAGGTCATAAAAACCCTCAGGGGAAGCTAAACGATAGAGATCGCAATGCACGAGACGGCTACCATCTGGCATAGGATATTCATTTGCGAGGGTAAAGGTCGGGCTTGTCACCGTACGCGTTACACCATAACAGCGTGCAAGGGCTTGAACAAATGTAGTCTTTCCCGCGCCAAGATTTCCCTTGAGCAACAATACTCCTCCAGAGACAAGCAAAGGAGCCACCGCCTCCGCGAGGGCGACGGTGTCTGCAAGGTGATGCAATTCACGAGAAAGCAAAAGCTTCATTACATGACGCGTTCAACGACAATTTCAGGATCGATTTCTTCGCGAAGGACGCGCTCGATACCACTCTTCAAAGTCATGGTTGCATGCGGACAGCAACCGCAAGCACCGCGGAGACGCACATGGACCACTTTATTTTCGATATCGATTAATTCCAAATCGCCACCATCGGCTTGAAGCATGCCACGAAGATCTTCTAACTTAGCCGCAATCTTAGCATTTAAATCTGTCATAATAAGTATCCTTTCTATTTCCTATTATTATAGCATAAAATCCTTTCTATGCGAATCTTTTTTATGCTTTTTTTAAAACGTGTACAGAAACGTTTTTGTCCTTTTAGTAGTGAAGCTTTCGCGCTTTTTTAGGGTCTTTCATGTGCTCCTCTCTCTTCATAGCTTCCTTTGGCTTTTTAGAGAGAGAAATCTTATTTTTAAGAGGAGCGCTTTTAGCAATGAAAAAGCCTCGGAAGAACCGAGGCTTTTTCATTATCATCCGTAAACAACGAGGATTAATCGTCGTTTTCGGAGTAACCGTGGACCTTACCAGCCTTACGACGCTTTTCAACGATTTCGTCCTGGAGGTTTTTCGGCACGGGTTCGTAGTGGTCGAACACCATGGTGAAGGAGCCACGACCCTGTGTGAGGGTACGGATGGTGTTGGAGTAACCGAACATTTCACCGAGGGGAACGAAGCCATGGACGAGGCGAGCCCCGCCGCGTTCTTCCATACCTTCGACACGGCCACGACGCTGAGAAAGCGAACCGGTAGCGGCACCCATGTAATCTTCGGGAACAACGACTTCAACCTTCATGATAGGCTCAAGGAGCTGAGGCTGGCTCTTAAGGAAGACTTCCTTGAAGCACTGACGAGCAGCGGTCTGGAAGGCGAATTCCGAGGAGTCGACGTCGTGATAAGAACCGTAGAAGAGGGTAGCCTTGAGCGGGAGCACAGGATAACCAGCGAGGGGGCCGGATTCCATTGCTGCACGGGTACCCTTTTCGACTGCGGGGATGTATTCGCCGGGGATGACACCGCCCTTGATGTCGTTGACGAATTCGAATTCCTTGCCGTCTTCTTGAGGAGCAAACTTCATGCAGACATGGCCATACTGACCACGACCACCGGACTGCTTCTTGTGCTTGTATTCGCCTTCGCCTTCAACAGCGATGGATTCACGGTAAGCAACTTCGGGACGACCGACTTCACATTCAACATTGAATTCGCGCTTCAAGCGGTCAACGATGATTTCGAGGTGAAGTTCACCCATACCAGAGATGATGGTTTCGGATGTTTCTTGGTCGAAAGCGACGGTGAAGGTGGGGTCTTCCTGAGCGAGCGTGTGGAGCGCGTTACCGAGCTTTTCGTTGTCCTGACGGGAGACGGGCTTCACAGCAATCGAGATCACCGGTGCGGGGAAGTCGATGGATTCGAGGTGAATCGGGTTTTCGACATCGCAAAGGGTGTCGCCGGTGCGGGTGTTGGGGAGACCGATAACAGCAACGATATCACCAGCATAAGCTTCTTCGAGCTTTTCTTGGTGGTTCGCGTGCATACGGAAGAGGCGGGAAATACGAGCCTTCTTATTAATGGAAGAGTCGAGAATTTCTTCGCCAGCACGGAGGGTACCGGAGTAAACGCGGGTGAAGATGATCTTACCCATGTTCTTGTCGGCCATGATTTTGAATGCGAGAGCGGAGAGGGGTTCGTCATCCTTGGCGTGACGGACGATGGATTCGTCAGCTTCGTCAACCACCGGCGGGATGTCGAGCGGGCTGGGAAGGTAAGAAACGACAGCGTCGAGAAGGATCTGGATGCCCTTGTTCTTAAATGCAGTACCGCAGAATGCAGGCATGATCGAACGGGTGATACAGCCCTTACGGATACCCTTGATGATTTCTTCCTTGGAGAGGGTGCCTTCTTCGAAGAACTTGTTCATGAGCTCTTCGTCTTGTTCAGCAGCAGCTTCAATCATTTCCTGACGCATTTCAGCGCACTTATCGGCGAGTTCTGCGGGGATTTCGGAGTAGATCTGCTTCACACCGTTGGAAGCCTTATCATAGGTGACGAGGCGTTCTTCGAGCAAGTCAACGACGCCTTCGAAGGTTTCACCAGCACCGAGGGGGCAAACCATCGGGACGGGGCGAGCCTTGAGCTGTTCACGAGCCTGGTCCATCACGGAGAAGAAGTTAGCGCCGACGCGGTCCATCTTGTTCACGAAGATGAGCTTCGGTACTTTGTACTTTTCAGACTGACGCCACACCTGTTCGGACTGGGGCTGAACGCCACCGACCGCACAGAACACAGCCACAGCACCGTCGAGAACGCGGAGGGAGCGTTCCACTTCAGCGGTGAAGTCCACGTGTCCGGGGGTGTCGATAAGGGAGATCATGTAGTCACCCCACATAACAGCGGTAGCTGCAGAGGTGATTGTAATGCCGCGTTCCTGTTCCTGGACCATCCAGTCCATCGTAGCACCACCATCGTGCACTTCGCCGATCTTGTGGTTCTTACCAGAATAGAAAAGGATACGTTCAGACGTGGTGGTCTTACCAGCGTCAATGTGAGCCATAATACCGATGTTACGGACCTTGGCCAAGGGGATTTTGCGTGCCATATCTCTAACTCCTGTTGGATAGGGAAATGAATAAAAAAAGATGGGACAGTATATCATAATCCATCATTGAAAAGCAAGCCTTTTTTTATTCCACAAATAAGAGGAAATAAAAGCACTTTTCAAAATGGGCGATATTGACGCTCAAAATGGGCGACTTTGCTCGTCAAAATGGGCGATATTGAGATTGCGTTTCGGCAGCCTTGAAAATCAAGGCTTTGAGAGGGGTCAAAAAAAGGAGAGAAAAAAGAGCGTTCCCCACACCGCAAGCGAGGAGAGAAGTGCTGCGAGCATGAGGCTTTTGAGAAGCAATGCTACCACCGCTGCAGTGACAATACCAACGATTCCTGGTAGAAGCCCAAGGAGGGTTAAAGGTTGACCCATAGGAATGGCAATTTCAAGTGCCGCTGGAAAGGTCATCACCGTTAAGGTCACATACGGCACATAATAGAGAAAAGCACGAATGTACGGATTGGTGATTTCATGACGAATCAGTAATAATGGCAACGCACGAATGGCATAGGTCGTCCCAGCCATCACAAGAAGAAGCAAGAAAAAGTGAAGATTAGACATGTTCACCTCCGCGATTCTTCGTTTCTGTTGGCATGGGGAAAAGTATCGCCGCAGCTGCCGAGAGGAGGACTGTCAACACAATCACACGCCAACTCGGGCTCAACACATTAAGGACCTCCACATAAGTCATAAGGACGCTAGCAATGGCTGCAAGAATAACGACCCCAAGGACTTTTTTGCTTTCCGTGGTTGCGGGGAGGACAATCGCAACGAACATCGCATAGAGTGCCATGCCTAATGCTGTCACACAAGACGCTGGTAAAATTTGCCCCGCCCAAGCACCCATTGCAGTTCCAGACGACCAGCCCGCGATAGCAATCGTCATCATGCCATACGAATAAGGTGCTTGCACATGAACTTTATGCGCCATACTCACAGCAAAGATTTCATCTGTCACGCCAAAGGCGATAATGGCACGTTGTAAAAATGGAATCGAGGGAGAAAGTTTTTGTGAGAGTGCACACGACATCAAACAATAACGGAGATTAATGACAAGCTGTGTCAAGACCATCGCCACCACTGCCGATGCAAGCGAAGCCGTGCCCCCTACTACACTGTTAAAAACATCAAGACCTGCGAATTGTCCTGCACTTGTAAGATTTGTTGCCGAAATAGCAAAGCTCTGAAAGACAGATCCTAAAATTTGACACGCTTGAATGCCAAAAGCAAAGGAAACCGCAAAGTATCCCAAGCCAATCGGCAATCCATCTCGCCATCCACAAAAGTAAAGAAGCGTTAATCGTTTCATTGATAAACCACTCCTAACTGATCGCAAACAGCGCGTGCGTCTAAAACGATTTGTGCTTTAAGCGCATCAATGGAATCAAACTTTTGTTCTGGACGAAGGCGGTCATGTTCAAAACTCAACTGCACCATCCATCCATAATAATCCCCATACGCGCCCAAAAGGTGTGCCTCAAAATGCGGCGTTGGATCATCTTTGATGGTTGGAGCAATGCCAAAATTCACAAGTGCCGGATAGGTTTGCGTAGCTCCTGTGGGGGGAAGCAATGTTGCTGTTGCAGCATACACGCCATAACCTAGAGGCGCCAAAGGTTGATGGCCTTGTGCGACATAGGGGATGTTACACGTTGGCACACCGAAGGTCTTTCCTGCAAGTTGGCGACCATGTACGACAGGTCCACAATATCCCCACGGACGACCTAACATCCCTGCAACATCTCGCATCAGTCCCATTGCCATAGCTTCACGAATGCGTGTAGAAGAGATGCGTTCACCTTTATACTCGGCATAAGGAATCACATGTACATCAAAGCCTCGCTCCCGCAAAAAGTCAGGCGATCCTTGAGCACCTTTCCCAAAGCGCCAATCTTCACCACAAAAAATCGTTGCACCACGGAGGCGATTTGCAAAAGCTTCTGCAGAGAGTTCTGCAAAGGTCGCATCAAAGGGTTGTAAAATAAGCCGATGTGTCCCATCACGATGAAGACACCACATCTGCATAGCTTCATCTTGAATCGCACCTGGCACATTCTCTGGATGAAGGATTTGCGCCGGATGACCTAAGAACGAAAAGACCCATGGCACTTCACCACGCGTTGCAGCAAAAGTACGAGCAGCTTCAAAGATGGCTTCATGTCCAAGATGCACCCCATCAAAGGTCCCTGCTGCAAGCACGGCGCCTTGGGGTAAATCATCAAGGGTATAAAACCAACGGTCCATCGTTCTCTCGTTATTTAAAATGTACCTTCGAGATAAGCCGCACTTGGAATCACGCGTGCTTCAATTTCGGTACGATGCATTTCAAGGAGATCGGCGAAAGGTGTCGCGTGATCAAGCGTCACCTTACCCGATGCAATGCGCCGCAACGCACAGAGATGTGCCCCTACTCCAAGGGCTTGTCCTAAATCATGTGCGAGGGTACGAATGTAGGTACCCTTTGTGCAACGCACTTCAATATCCGCCTCCGCACGATGTTCATCCGCACGAAAGGCAAGCACCTTAAACGCAAAGATGTGAATAAAGCGTTCCTCGCGTTCACATTCTTCTCCGCGAACCGCGAGTTTATACAATGGCTGACCCGAAATCTTCACTGCAGAATACATCGGTGGCTTCTGGAAAATATCCCCAACGAAATCTTTTTTAATCGCAGCCTCAACCATTTCTTGCGTGAGGTGACCGGTGGGGTGTTCTTCCAAAACATCCCCAAGGCGATCTTGCGTTGTCGTTGCAGCACCGAAGCGAATCGTGCCGTGATAGGCTTTGTTTCCACCCATTACGCGGTCTGAAATTTTCGTTCCCTTGCCGAGTAAGATTAACAACAATCCCGTTGCATCAGGATCTAAAGTGCCGCCATGCCCGACTTTAGCGAAGCCGAACTTCTTACGCAAGGTTGTTACAATCACATGCGATGGCATTCCCGCAGGTTTGTCTACGGGTAAGATACCATCAGGGTCTTCATAGATATCACTCATAAGCGTTTAATCAAAAGAAGGTATCGTTAAAGACCGCCCGACAGGGGGCGGTCTCGAAAAGATTAGTCCATCTCAACAGGGTCATCCTCTGGAATGTCAAGGTGGTTGAGAATATCTAACACCTTATCACCCTTGGCAATGCCTGTATCGAGGCGAAAACGCAAATGCGGTGTGAAACGCAAGGTCATATTACGATTAATCATCGTCTGAATTTCCTTTGCGTGTTTCGACAAACGACGCAACCATGTGGGGTGCTCTTCCGCATCCATAATAGAAACCCAAACATCCGCAGTACGCATATTGGGTGCACAATCCACTTTGGTTACAGTGACCCCGGCGATATCAATCTCGGGGTCCGATTGCAATACACGATAGAGATCGTCTGCGATTTCACGCAAGAGCAAAGCATTCACACGGTCAAGACGATTAATGGCCATGGTGCGGTCTCCTTAGAGCGTCTTCGGAAGCTCTTCCATTTCGTAACATTCGATAATGTCACCTTCGCGGAAGTCTTCAAAGGAACCAAAGCCGAGACCACATTCTTGCGCGGCGGTCACTTCCTTGACATCGTCCTTGAAGTGCTTCATCGTGAAGATTGCGCCATCATAAATGGTCTGCTTACCACGGAAGATACGGAACTTACCCTTGAACTTCAAGATACCATCGGTCATCTGACAGCCAGCAATCTTACCGAGCTTGCTGATATCGAAGCACTGACGAATCTCTGCGTGACCGCGAACGACTTCCTTGTATTCCGGCGGAATCAAGTCAAGCATGCAACGCTTCACATGTTCAATCAATTCGTAAATGATGCGGAAGGTATTGATACGTACACCATTTTGACGCGCCATCGCCTGAACGCCAGGCTCGCAGTTCACACCGAAGCCAACAATCACAGCGCCCTTTGCACGCTGGACATCAGCCGCCGTCACCGAACCCACGCCCGAGTAAATCATCTTTTGAGAGACCTTTTCGGAAACGATAGCATTAAGGCATTCCACGACAGCTTCTGCAGTACCCTGCGTATCACCCTTAACAATGATGTCCAACTGAGCCTTGCCGTCAGCACCCAACATCTTCGTCCAATCTGCCATTGCAGACTTCTGAGCGTTAGAAAGGCTTTCGAGCTTGTTGGCTTCTGCAGTCTTTTCGGCGAGTTCACGAGCACGCTTTTCGTTGAGCATCACGCGGAATTCACTTCCAGCTTCCGGCACACCAGAGAGACCGGTGCACTTCACAGCGATAGAAGGACCGGCAGACTTCACGGACTTGCCGCGTTCGTCAATCAAGGTACGGACCTTACCATAATGTTCACCGCAAAGGACAACATCACCCACATGGAGCGTACCACCCTTCACGAGGAAGGTCGCCGTCGGGCCGAGGCCCTGTTCCAACTGCGATTCAATCACAGCACCATTTGCACGGCGGTTGGGGTTTGCCTGCAATTCCAAAACGTCTGCCTGGATGAGAATGGTTTCGAGCAAATCTTCAACGCCCATACCCGTTGTACCAGAGACTTCGCAGCATTCGATGTCACCACCCCAAGTTGAAGGTGTGAGACCTTCGGCCTGAAGCATTTGATAGACACGCATGGTGTTTGCATCAGGCTTATCACACTTGGTGATGGCCACCAACATCTGGACACCTGCATTACGAGCATGCTTGATGGCTTCACGGGTCTGCGGCATTACACCGTCATCTGCTGCAACAATAATCACAGCGATATCCGTGATGTTTGCACCACGCGCACGCATTGATTCGAAAGCCGAGTGACCCGGGGTATCAACGAAGGTAATCAAACGCTTGTTGCCATTATCATCGGTTTGTTCGAGTTCAATCGTGTAAGCCGCGATATGCTGAGTAATACCACCCGCTTCACCTGCAGCCACGTGAGCCTTACGGATGTAGTCCATAAGCGTGGTCTTACCATGGTCAACGTGACCCAAGAAGGTCACCACCGGCGGACGCAAGGTCATTTCTTCAGGCTTATCTTCCGGAATTTCGTCGTCTGCGTCTTCGCTCTTCAATTGAGGCTTACGGTCAGAGGAACGCTTGGAGCGTTCTTCCATTTCAATCGTAAAGCCAAACTTTTCAGCAATTTTTTGAACGATGGACAATTCCAAGGTTTGGTTAATCGAAGCCAACACCTTGAGATTCATCAATTCCTTAATCAAAGCGCTTGGATGCGTCCCCAATAAATCGGCCAATTCCTTCACGGAGACAGGACCCGACAACTGCAAGGAAGAACCCGTTACCACCGCAGTTTGAGCTTGCGGTGCTGCGGGACGACCACCCTTTGGCATCGGCATGCGTTCGCGATCGTTACGGTCATTGCGATCGTTACGG
>JAUNQZ010000015.1:0-315 GCA_030535915.1 bacterium | reverse complement strand
CGACCATTACCACGCTGCGGAGCAGGGACTTCACCCATTGCCATGCCACCCATTGCGGCGGGATTCGAACGCGGCCCATTGTTACGCGGACGATCATTACGATCATTGCGATCACCACGTTTATCTTCACGACCCGGACGCTGACGATCCTTATTACCATCCTTACGCGGCTTGGGCGTATTGGTCGGCGACAAGCCCAACGATGTCACGCTCTTCTGCTGACGCGGAGGGTTCGTTGGAGCAAGCCCCACAACGACAGGACGCGAAGACTGTACTGGCTTGGTCGGGGTAAGCGTCGGCTTAGTTGGAGTAAGG
>JAUNQZ010000087.1 GCA_030535915.1 bacterium | reverse complement strand
GATGGATATCGACAATCCCGTTCTTTTACCCGATCCCTCACGCATTGAGATGATTGAAGAACCGATGATTAAATCGCGTATCATTACCATGAGCTCTTGCATGGGGGATATTATGCGTTTGGTCATGGATCGTCGTGGTATCGTTGATTGCACCGAAACGTTGGATGCTCAGCGTGTGATTTTAACCTGTATCCTCCCGCTCAATGAAATTCTCATTGACTTCCACGATACATTGAAATCCATCTCCCGTGGCTATGCCTCCATGGACTACGAACCGCATGGTTACCAAGCCAGCGATATCGTTCGCATGGATATCTTGCTCAACAGTGAACCTGTGGATGCCTTTAGTTGCATGGTTCACCGCGATCGTGCAGTCGCACGCGGTAAGCAAATGTGTAAAGCCTTGAGCGAAACCATCCCGCCGCACATGTTTAAGATTCCAGTGCAGGCGTGCATTGGTCGTACGATTATTGCGCGTGAAGATATTCGCCCCTTCCGTAAGGACGTGACCGCGAAACTCTATGGTGGTGACGTAACCCGTAAGCAAAAGCTCCTCAAAAAGCAGGCCGAGGGTAAAAAGCGCATGAAGGAATTCGGCTCTGTAAATGTGCCTCAATCCGCCTTCATTGCAGTCCTCCGTGGCACCAAGGAAGAGCGCTAACCCCTTCTCTCACATGCGTTTTAAAACGCCTTGCGCAACTCAACATAAAGAGTCGCGCAAGGGAAGGTCTCATCTCATTTTCGCCTATGCCTCGCCCCTTCCAAAAGGAATCACGTTTGCGTACGCGTTAATAGAAGAATAAAAAAATCTCTTTTTTGAAAAAAGTACTTGCTATTTTTGAAAAAATGGCGCATACTATATGTCATAAAGAGTCTTACTATGCAAAAAACAGCTAAAACATTCTTCTATATCTTCGGAATAACCGTGGGAGGCGTGCTTCTCTTTATTGGTTTGTCGCGCTTTTTCCCTGAGTATCAGCGCTGGAGCGAACGCTGTGAAACGCGTAGCAAATTGCAGGCTGATGTTGATGCTACCCGTCAAAAGATTGCGGAAATCAATCGCAACATCGAACGATTCCAAGACTCCCCCTACTTTGTTGAGCGCCTCGCACGAGAAAACCAACGAGTGGCTAAAAATGAGGTTATTTTCATTTTAGAGTAATGGAGGCGACCCTTTGCCTGCCGCCGGTTTGAACCGACGGCTTTTTCTTTTTAGAGAGCCAACATTTATGATTCCCAATCAATTGCTTATCTTTGCTGGTCGTGGAGAATATCCACAATATGTCCTTGATGGAGCACGCGCTGCAGGGGTGAAAGAAATTACAGTCCTTGGCGTGCGTGGCATGACCTCGAAAAAATTTCTCAAGCAAGCCGACAATTATAAAGTTTTTGGCATCGGTGAACTTGAAAGCGCCTTACAGTGGATTAAAGAACTCCACATTAAGCATGTCATTCTCGTTGGTCAAATTACACCCATGGCTCTCTTCCGGTCCCGCTTTGATGCCTTGACACGCAAGCTTCTCTCGGAAATGCCCGTAAAGAATGCGCATACCATCTTCTCAACCGTTATTCGCGAAATCGAAAAGTGCGGTTCTACTGTCATCCCTTCGTCTTGTTTTATTGGAGCTCATATTCCAGGCGAGGGGCTCTTGACCAACCGTCCCTTAACGGAAAAAGAACACTCCGACATTGCCTTTGGCCATACCGTTGCGATGGGGGTATGCGACCTTGATATTGGTCAAACCATTCTTGTGAAAGACGGGATGATTCTTGCAGTGGAGGCCTTTGAAGGCACCAACAAAACCCTCCGTCGAGGAGCAAAACTCGGAGGTAAGGGCTCGGTCATGATTAAAGTCGCTAAAAATGGTCATGACATGCGCTTTGACATTCCCGTTTTTGGAGAACACACCCTCAAGCTCTGTAAGAAATTTAAAATCACTGCGGTTGCTTTCCAGGCGAATCGTCTTGTTATGATTAACCGCGATAAAGTTGTTGAGCTTGCTAATCGCTATGGGATTGCACTCGTTGGGCTCAACTCTGGTTTACCAGCCGCTCCGCTTGAGCCCGAAGCCTAAGTCTCCATGACCCCACACGATATCTACACCCTCCCATGGTGGAAGATAAAGCATCCTGTCTTACGCTGGATGCTCAAACACACCCATCGCATCCTTGAAAGTCTCCTTGGACTCTCAAAAATTAGAGAACTCCATCAACACATCCTCGCCGATACGTCAAACAAATCCTTTCCTCAACGCGTCCTTGATGTCCTCCAAACAAACATTAACTGTTCTCAAGAAAATCGAGCGCGTATTCCTGCTACAGGTGCACTTGCGATTCTTGCCAATCACCCTTACGGAGCCGTTGAAGGACTTGCTGTTCTAGAAACCATTCGTGCCGTCCGTCCAGATGTAAAGGTTCTCGCCAACTTCATCCTCGCACGCATCCCTGAATTGCGTGAAGACATGATTTTCGTGGATCCGTTTGCATCAACGCTCTCAACGGGACATAATGTAAATGCACTGCGTCAAGCCCTCTTATGGATAAAACAAGGACACGCACTCATCATCTTTCCGGCGGGCGAAGTAGCAAGTTTTGCACCAGGGACACTTTCTGTTCGCGAAGCGCCTTGGCATACCTCTATCATGACGCTTATCCGTCGTGCCGATAAAGAGGCAAACATCCTTCCCATTTTTATTCCAGGTAGAGCGTCCTTGCTCTTTCACCTCGTAGGCAAAATCCATCCCCGCCTTCGCACGCTTCTTCTCCCCCGAGAAATGCTCCATTTACGCAAACGCACCATTGATTTACACATTGGTCATACCATTATTGCAAAGGAATTGCAAGAACGCTTTGCCTCCGATGCAGACGCTTTACGATGGTTACGCTTCAAAACCTTCTTAATCGCTGGGCGAAATGATGCACTCTCAAAATTCAATGCAAGTATGCGAAAGCTCACGCTTGATACAGCCATTCGAGAAGATGAGCCCCTCGTTGATCCCGTTAATCCCGATATCCTTGAAACCGAACTTCATACACTTGACGAAACGGCTCACCTTTTATCAACGGAAATATTCGATGTCTATGTTGCACGCGGACAAGACATCCCCTACGCAATGATAGAAATCGGCCGTTTAAGAGAAATTGCATTCCGTGCGATAGGAGAAGGTACAGGTAAAGAACAAGACACCGATGACTTTGACGAAAACTACTATCAAATTCTTCTTTGGCAACGAGAAACTAAAGAAATTGTAGGATGTTATCGTCTTGGTCTCGTTGATGAACTTGTTGAAAAGTTCGGTGTAAACGCGCTCTATACGCGTACGCTCTTTAGTTTCGATGAGAACTTCCTAGGGAGACTCCCCGGGCATGCGATTGAACTGGGACGCTCCTTTGTTCGACCCGAATATCAGCGTTCCTTTGCTCCTCTTCTTCTCCTTTGGCGAGGGGTACTTACCTTTGTTGCGCAACATCCCCGATACACCATTCTTTTCGGTCCCGTCAGCATCTCCCACGACTATCGACCCGCCGCTCGTAATCTCCTTATCTCCTATCTTAAAGCACGATGTTACGACACAACGCTTAGCAAATTTGTTTCCGCTCGCCTTCCACCCAAAATACAACGCGCAGAGTGGCTCCATAGCGATTATCATGATTTCGTTGCTTCTGAAACCGATGTCTATGCCGCCATTACGGAAATTGAAGAAGATAAACGCGAAATGCCCATTTTAATCCATCAATATCTAAAACTCGGCGGACGCATTGTAGCCTTTAATGTCGACCCCGAATTTGGCATTGTCGTTGATGGTCTCATCTATGTAGACCTCCTCAAAGCACCCGCAAAATCAATCGCTCGATATATGGGTCGCGAAATCTATACCACCTACATCAATACGCCCCACGAATAAAATTCACCTCTCTCTTTCATAAAAGCACACTTACATAAGTGCATCTAAAAAAGCATTAGACAAGGCTTCCCGCTGCTTGAAGAAGTGCTTTATATTTTCCCTCTTTAGCAATCAATTCAGGATGTGAACCCATCTCAATAATTTTACCATCTTCAAGATAGCAAATTTGTTGTGCATGACGGATCGTTGTTAAACGATGAGCAATAATCAACGTTGTACGACCATGAGAAAGTCGAAGCAGAGCCTCTTGAACCGCAGCTTCCGCAAAAGTATCAAGTGCACTCGTTGCTTCATCAAGAATAAGAATGGGAGGATTCTTTAAAAATACGCGTGCAATTGCAATGCGTTGAGCTTGCCCACCCGAAAGCATAAGTCCATGTTCACCAACAGGTGTCGCAAGACGATGCTCCAAACTGCGAACAAAATCCCCAAGATTAGCTTGATCAAGAGCGGCATAGATTTGCTCGTCGGTTGCCCGAGGATTCCCAAGGAGAAGATTCTCGCGAATTGTTGCGTCAAAAAGGAAAGGGCGTTGCGCAACAATACCAATCGCAGAACGAAGGTCGCGTTTGCGAAGAGAGGCGGTATCACAACCATCTAAAAGAATACGACCCTCGCAGGGATCATAAAATCGAGGAATTAAAGCCGCAAGTGTACTTTTTCCTGCGCCACTAGGACCAACAAAAGCACACACGGTTCCAGCAGGGATAAAAAGTTTCTCAACATCAAGAACGGTTCTCGTTGTTTGCGGATAATGAAAGCGAACATTTTCAAAAGTAATTTCACCCCGAACCGTATCTGGAAGAGAAACACCTCCTACATTCGACGAAATATCGACTTCTGGTGGTTGAGAAACAAATTCCCTAAAACGACAATACCCAACAAGTCCTTGCTGATACATATCGAGCCCATTGACAATACGCCGAATAGGAACAATGATATAACGCGAATACATAAAGAATGCAAAAACTTCTGCAATATTGGAATGCCCATGGCAAACCATCCAAGCGCCAACCGCAATATAGAGTAACGAATAGCCCTCCAAAAGCATTTGTGTACCTGCAAAGAGAGGAGCATAAAGTCGATAGACGTTTTCAAAAGAGCGTCTAAAGTTACGATTGATACGACGGAAAATATGTCGCTCGCGGCGTTCTTGGGTAAAACTTTTAATTTCGCGAATGCCTTGGACCACATTTTCAACATGTGCCGCAAGCGTTGAAACTTGTTTACGATTCTCTCGCCAAACCCGATGAATGCGCTTCTGGAAAAATCCCGCAAAAACAATAATAAAGGGAACGGGGACAAGCGCTACAGTTGCTAACATAGGGTTCAGACAATACATCACCGTGAAGGCGCCTGTAAAAACAAGGAATGAAGCAGTAAGATCTTCAAGCAAATGATGCGCCGTTTCTCCGACAAGCATAAGGTCTGAAGTAATACGACTAAGCACTTCTCCTGTTTTCGTACGATCAAAAAAGGCAAAGGGTAATTTTTGAATATGATCAAAAAACGCATTACGCATCGAAGCTTCCACGCGAATACCGAGTAAATGACCAAAAAGAATATAAGACCACTCCAACATTGCAGAAATAATCGTCATTCCCGCAAATGCAATCGCCGCCCATAGCGTTGCTATAAGATTACCCTCTGGCAAATAAACCGTAAAGACGCGTAATGCCGTTAAAGGAATAACGATTTGAATCCCTGCGTTTAAAGTAATTGCAAGAAGGTCAAGAATTAAAAGTCGACGCTGTGAGCGATAGTAGCCACACAGCGTTCGAAAGCCAGCCAATAAAGTTTTTGGATTTTCCATTTAAAATCCTTATTTTTGTTCCTCCGTTGGCGATTCAACGGTCTCAGCCTTGACAGGTATCTCTTCAATAGAAGGGACGGGCGCTTGAACTTCAATGGCAGAGTGTTTAATAGGAAGCGTCTGAGGTTCTCCAATCGTTTGCAATTGCTCAAGAATATTTTGTGCGAGTTTCGCAGAGAGTGCGGGAAGCGCATCATTAATACCT
>JAUNQZ010000014.1 GCA_030535915.1 bacterium | reverse complement strand
GCCATCATCATCAAGATCTGTATCCGCATCCTCAGGAGAATTTGGATTCAAACCATACTCAATCTCCCATTTATCCACCATACCGTCATTGTCGGAATCAACATTTGAGAGATCAAGCTTTTCATTCTTCGCTAAAAGCGTTTGCGGCTTCTTACATGTCGCATACGTACATGTTTTTGCGGTCATCATGATAGGCAAGCGACAAACCTCACAAAGGTAACGTGCTTGGGAGGTGAAAAGATCTTCTGGTTGAACATCGTTTTCATCCTTACGATTAGCGGGAACCTTAATGACAATTTTGTCAACAGCATCTTGCGTTGCTGCGACCTTATCAACCAGCGTTTTAACCTCGCCTTTAATTTTTGTTTTTCCTCTCGAAGATACCTCCGTGGGCGGATCAAAGGACGCTTTATCATCGCTCAGGCTCTGCTGAACCTCCATCCCCCGAAGAACAAGATAAAGCAAAGAGAAAAGCAACAAGGCAAGCACGATGACCGCGATAATACGATCATAGTGACGAGCAAAAATTTCTTTTGTGTTTGCCATAAATTATTTCCCTTCACTTTCTTCTTCTTTTTCTGTGTAATAAACATCAAAGGAAATTGTTGCGTCAACGAGACTTGCCGTCTTTGGATTAGGGACAAGACGATTCGCGAGTCCCTCAACAACAGGCGTATTAGATTCTTCAGAAGAGGCATTTCGACGCGTGCGTCGTGTTGTTGGTTTATTCGCAGTTGCCTGCTTTGCTTCAACCTCAGAGACAAGCGTTGTGACAGGAAGAATTTTCACACTGTTAACAACATAAAAGGTTTGGGATGTTTTCAATGCGTTTAAAAACTTCGCAACAACACCATAACGCGCACGGAAAGACAATTCAAAAGATTCTCGCTTAACTTCTTTTGATAATTCTTTTGCAATCGGCTCACCCGTAAATGCTGTTACAATCTCTTCTACTTTTTTATTACGAGAACGACGCGAAGTCCTCTTTGTTTCCTCTGCTTCTGCTTTTTTATCAAAAACAGTACGCTTAACGCTTGTAACAAGAACTTCCTTCTTATCACCTACTGCAGGAGCCGCGTCAATCAACGCGTTGACGACATCTTCAATAATCGCAAGCTGTAAACGCAAGCGATCTTGATGCGTGGGTGCAAGTGGCATTCCGCCCGACAAATAGGTTTCAAAATTGTATTCTTGAACGACCGCAGTCTCTGTCCCTGTTGCTCCGTCGGGAGAACCTAACGAAGGCAACTGACGACGATTCAATTGTGTTACTTGTTCTCGCAAACTATTGTTAGAGAACTCGCCTTGCAATTGCGCTGGAAGTTGAGAAAGGCTATCGCGAACTTCATCCGAAAGCTTTGTCAAAACTTCCGTTTCATCTTTCACGAGTTGAAGATTTGCCTTATTCGGATAGATTGCATCCGCATACGAGCTTGGATTCAATGCCATCGTTAAGGCGTCCACTTTTTCATCGTAATCGTTTTGTATTGCAGTGTCTTGCCAACGCAAAAATGCAAGAACCATCAAAACAATCACAAGGAGCCCCGTGGCGCCGCCAGCAATATAAAGTTTTTTCTGCTGCTTCTTGTCCATTTGAAACTCCTCTTACCTTCTGCTCTTTTTCTTTGTTTTTTTAGCACCCGCAAAGTCTGCGGAGATTGTATAGATATGAATCCAAGACTTGGAAGTATCTGTACGACTAAGGGAAATTGATTCGGGATCAAAAGCTTCCGACTTCTTTAAAGCATCAATGACAATACTGCCACCAGACTTTGCTGTAGAATCAATTTCTCCCCAAAGAGCAACTTTAATTACAACGCCCGTCGGAGGTTCTGTGGAATTTTGTACGCGCTTGGGTTCAAACGCAGACAACCAATAACCATCTGGCAAGGATTTTTCCACGATGTTGATATAATTTTGCCACTTACCACGCAAAGTCAAAAGGTTTGTATACGCTTCAACTCGTTTTTTCGCATCCGAGTAGTCTGAAGCAACCTCACGATATTCACTCTCGCGCATATCATGAGCTCTTTGAGCCACATTAATCTCTGCATCATCTGCGAGTTCATTCTCGTAATACGATGCGATTTTACCAAAGTGGAAGAACCAAAGTAATGCAACCGCAATCAAACCGACTGCGGAAATAACAAAGAAAGGAATTCGTTTACGGAAAATCTTACGCTCAACAAGTTCCTTTGAAACAAGGTTAATTTCAACAGGACAAGTTAAGCTACGACGAAGCGCCAAGCCGACAAGAACGGATAACGAGAATGCATCCCGTCCAAAAACTTCCTCGTCGATATGCTTCGGATAAGCAATCGACTGGAACGGGTTAAGGAAGTCCACTGGAACTTGCAACTTTTCTTCAAAGAAATTCTGCAAATACGGGAGCTGAGATGTCGCACCTGTCAACAAAATACGCGAAGGCGCTTCGCCCTCTTGCTGACTCCGATAAAACGAAATGGAGCGCATTACTTCTGCATTCAAGCGCGCCATGACATTGCGAATAACCTTTGAAAGGCGATCTACATCTGGATCATCGACTGCAAAAGCGCCGCCTTGTGCAACAAGACCACGTTCGCACTTGAATTGCTCTGCGGTATCGACATCAACATCAAACGTTTTTGCAACTTCAGATGTGATTGTATTACCCGCGACAGGAATCGTACGGTAGAAAATGCGCCCCGCTTCAACAAACACAAGATTTGTACAACGAGCGCCAATGTCAATAACAAGCGTACACCCATCAACATCAGCATAATTGAAACGCGTTGCGTTATAGATTGCAACAGGGGCGACATCAACAAGTTCTGGTTCACAACCGATGTTAATAAGCGCACGAGAAATCGCATCAATAATTTCAGATCGTGCAGCAACAATCATTACATGTTGTTCACCAGCATAATCAGGCTCGCCAATAGAGGCATCTGACCACACCGCTTCTGATAATGGGAACGGAACATTTTGTTCAACTTCAAATTGAACCATCTCATGCATGCGCTCAGGACTATCCGCGGGCACCTTGACAAATCGCGGGAAAGCCATTTGACCAGAGAGTGCAAGATTGATACGCCCTGGACGAATACCAGAATTGGCCAACATCGCACGGAGTACTTGCTCTACTGCAAGCGAAAAATCTTCGCTCGCCTCTAAGCCTGTAGGTAATTCGCCAAAAGTATATCGAAGAAGAGCTGGACTTTTACCTGCTCCGACTTCAAACTCGGCAAGCGCTAAGCGCGTGGCACCGATGTTAAGGGTTAAAATACGTTCCATAAACTTCCTGTCTATGTATAAGGGCTTAAACAAAAGGGCTTATTTATCCATCTTTACTTGATCGTAATACATGTCGCCAGCAAGAGCAAAAGGCGTTGCGGAGCGATCACGTAAAATACCATCGCGTTTCACAACTGCATCTGTCAAGTTTTCAATACGTTCCCACCATGCACAGGGGCCATTCTTGTCGTAAGCAATATCCTTTAAACTTTTACCTGCGACTTTTGCATCCCCTTTGAAGACCGTTTCAATATTGCCCTGTTGCACTCCGTCAACCTTAATTTGTACAGAAAATGCGATGGGTTCACCATAGACTGCAACAGCACTTGGAGGCAAACAAACTGCTGCGTAATGGCTACGCTTGGGAGTAATCGTTGTGTATGTAATCGTCGTCGTGAAAAGCGAATACATCTCCTTTGGATTTTCCCACCCAATGGCACCCTTCGCCTTGGCTGCTTGACCCTTAACCGCACTTGCAAGTTTAGATTTGCTCATATCGTACAACAACGCGTATGTAACCTCAATCTCAGGAATAACAAGGATGGGTTTCTTCGCGCCATCTTTATCAATTCCCGTTGAGCCAACTTCATAAGCAACTTCAAAATAATGCCACCCCTTCACACTATCATCAGAGTAATCACTTGTATGGTTGATATATTTTTTAAACTTGGGCGAAGCTTGCGGTGCAGCAACGGTATAATCGCTATCGCCACCAACACCTGAAATTTCCTCAATCGCGATTACTTGTCCTTCCTTCATAGCGGAACCTTTTGACTTCTTTTGAGCCATCGCGCATGTTGCACACAATGCAATCATCGTAAAAAACATCCATTTTTTCATGTGTTTACTCCTTGTTTAAAATAGTTGCATTAGTCATCACTCTCTTGAAAGAGAGACCTCAGTCACGATATAAAGTATAGCGAAAAAAAAGCGCTAACGCAAGACTTATCATAAATTCTTTTATTTTTTTCATAAAAACCTCTATAAATTTGGTATTATAGAGAAATAAAGGAGGCCCTATGTTTGCCGAAGCAACCCGCCATACAGAGGAACGTTGCGCACGTTTCCTTGATCGACTTCAAAAGGATCGTTTTTTTGAGACTCGCCCTCTTCTCGCTACATTTCGCAACACCTGCGAAGAATGTCCATGGGAGCACCGATTAGATGCCCCATTCGCTCCAATTCAGGAGGGAACTACATGGGGACAACATTGGGAAAGTGCTTGGTTTTACATTGATACACCCATCCCTAACGATTGGCCACGCGAAGAATTAGCACTCGCCATCAATCTCACAGGAGAGGCGCTCATCTTTGATTGTTCGGGACACGCCCTCTATGCGACAACGGGCAACTCCGTTTTTAATGAATCCTACAGCAAAGATCTTTTCCTACCTCCGCCATCCGTAATCATTCAACAACAAGAAGGTGCGCGCCTTCAGTTCTACATTGAAGCAGCCAGCAATTCGCTTTTTGGTCTTAATCTTATTACGGACCCTCACCGCGCAGATGCATACGATGTAGGAGGACACCGACCTGCAATTGTCCAAACATTGCGCATGGGACGTCTCAATAAAGAAGCCTTCGCGCTCCGCTTTGACTTTGAAGTGCTTTGGGATCTTTACACCGTCACACCAAAACCTTCAGCACGAGCACGTCAACTTCTTTCTGTTTTGACACGCGCCGTAAACGCTTATGCTGACGATCCTCGCAATGCTGCGGCAGCGCGTGCAGTCTTAGCGCCAGAACTTGCTCGTCCTGCATGTTCCTCCGCGCTCGAAGTAACTGCTATTGGTCATGCACATATTGATGTTGCATGGCTATGGCCCATTCGCGAAAGTAAACGTAAAGCCGTTCGCACTTTTGCAAGTCAAATTGAGCTTATTAAACGCTACCCTAATTATGTTTTTGGTGCAAGTCAAGCGTGCCTCTATGCTTTTGTAGAAGAACGAGCACCAGACGTTTTCGCAGCGATTCAACAAGCCGTGAAAGAGGGACGCTGGGAAATCCAAGGGGGCACCTGGGTTGAACCCGATTGTAATGTTCCCTGCGGCGAAAGTCTCGTCCGTCAATTCCTTGTCGGAAAGGCCTACTTTAAAGAAAAGTTTGGCGTTGTCCCAAAAGGGCTTTGGCTCCCCGATGTTTTTGGTTACAATGGGAACCTCCCACAAATTATTAAGAAGAGTGGTTGCGATTGGTTCCTCACGCAAAAACTCTCCTGGAATCCTTTTAATAAAATGCCTCACAATAGTTTCCGTTGGCGAGGGATTGACGGAAGCGAAGTGGTGGCGCACTTCCCTCCAGAAAATGACTACAATGCGTTTGCAACCCCGCGTCAATTGGTTCCTGCGTGTGATCGGTATCCCGACAGCGCAGAAGCTCCACGCTTCCTCTCGCTCTTTGGCCTTGGGGATGGCGGTGGTGGGCCCTCCGAATGTCATGTCGAGCGTCTCATGCGCATGCGCAACTTAGAAGGCTTGCCTAAAGTCTCTCCCGCTCCAGCGCAAACCTTCTTTGATAATCTTCTTAAAGATGCTCCAGCGCTTGCAACATGGGAGGGAGAACTTTACTTTGAAACGCATCGTGGCACATATACCAACCAAGCGCGAACCAAAAAGCTCAATCGAACGCTTGAGCTTCTCTTGCAAAATACCGAAACACTTTATGCGTGTGGCGATTTAAAACTCTATCCTAAAGCAGAATTTGATGCCTTATGGAAAATTCTCCTCACCCATCAATTCCACGATATTCTCCCAGGCTCGTGTATCCGTGAACAATACGAATCAACCGAACGCGAATTGACGGAAGCGATTGATCGTTGTCGCAAGTTACAACTCCGCGCTGCAAAAACCCTTAATGCAACGCGTAAACCAATGATTCATACAGCCGCCCGTGGGAAAGCAAATGGTTTAACACTAGAAAATGAGACCTTGCGTGCGACCTTCAACGAACAAGGTCAACTCGTTTCATTATGGGATAAAACGCATCAACGCGAAAGCCTCGCGGCGCCCTCGAATATTCTCTCCCTCTATGTTAATCGTCCTAACGATTACGAAGGTTGGGATATGGATCCCTTTTATCGTGATGAACCTCAAACATTCCCACGCGAAGTTTCAATTAAAGCACTCCATGATACAATTGCCATCGAGGCAAAAATTGGGGATTCCATCATCTATCAACATGTGACCTTCTCCTCTGCTTACGGCTTACAGTTTGAGACAATGGTTGATTGGCATGAACGCCGACAACTCCTTCGTGTTGCCTTTACTCCAGAGAGTGATGCCAACGAGGTTAAATGCGCCGCGCCCTATGGTTATGTCATGCGCCCGTTACATGAAAACACTTCTTGGCAAAAAGCCCAAATGGAATTTTGCGCACAACGCGAAGTTTCCCTCAAGGATGCCGAGCATAGCTTCACATTGATGAGTGATTCGAAATATGGTTTCCGAGCAAAACGAGGAGACCTCAGCATGAGTCTCCTGAGAAGTGCATGTTATCCAGACCCGCGTGCAGAAGAAGGTCGCCATATCTTCACCTATCTCATCTCCGTTGGGGACGAAAATGAAGACCGCGAGAGTTTAGATCGTCAACTCGCCCCACTCTACCATGTACCACAAGCATTAAAGCCGATTCAAGGCATTGTCAATGAAGGTAATGGGAATGTTCAATTAGACCTTCTCAAGCGTTCTGAAGCAAGCGAGAATATTATTGTTGCTCGACTTCATGAAACAACAGGCAATCGAACAAAAATTCGACTTCTCTTCGCAGAAAATATAACAGCTGTAGAAGTGACGAATCTTTGCGAAGAGGGAACCTTAATGCGTTGGGAAATTGATTCTCAAACACATGAACTTTCCTTGCCTTTTGGCGCTTTTGAAATCAAAACTTTGCGCCTCATACGATAATGTAATCTTTAAAACTATAAAACGTCGCCCTTTTTCTCGTTCTAAAAGGGCGACGTTTTTGTTATAGAGCATGCACTCTTCCCACTTAAAAAATAAAAAAACCCTGAACCTTTCGGAACAGGGTTTTGAGCAGTAGCTGCGTATCAATTATTCAGCAGCGGGGGCTTCGACGGGAGCTGCAGCTGCAGTGGTCCATTCGAGGACGCACATTTCAGTTGCATCGCCACGGCGTTGACCGAGCTTGGTGATACGGGTGTAGCCGCCATTACGGCCAGCTTGTGCTTTCACGACATCGCTGAAGAGCTTCTTAACGGCTTCAGGGCTGCGGAGACGTGCAGCAGCGAGGCGACGTGCAGCAAGGGTATCCTTGCGAGCGAGCGTAACGAGCTTTTCAGCATCCTTACGTGCTTGCTTAGCCTTCTTGAGGGTCGTGGTGATTTTATCGTTGATAATGAGTGCGGCGCAGAGCATACGCATGAGTTGCTCGCGGTGCTCAGGAGAGCGGCCGAACTTCTTATTAAGGCGTTTATGACGCATAGTGGTCTTCTTTCAATAGCAGTGCCAGTTTAGGCGTTGTGATTAAGCAGGTTCGAATCGAACTTGAAGCCAAGGGAAAGTCCCATTTCTTGGAGTTTCTCCTTGATCTCGGTGAGAGACTTCTTGCCGAAGTTGCGATACTTAAGCATGTCGGCTTCTGTCTTCTGAACGAGTTCACCCACAGTCTTGATGTCTGCGCTATTGAGGCAGTTTGCAGAACGAACCGAGAGCTCGATTTCATTGACGCTCATATTGAGCTTGCGGCGGAGCTCTTCAGCTTCCGTGGAGTCATTAGCAGAGACTTCTTCGAATTCGAGGATTTCTTCTGTTGTAGCCACGAATGCATCGAGGTGGTGACGCAAGAGAGCGGCACTGGTCTTGAGGGCTTCGTCAGGGGAGACGCGACCATCTGTCCAGATGTCGAGAACGAGTTTTTCGTAGTCCGTACGCTGTCCGACGCGTGTGTTGACGACGTCGTAAATGACACGGGTGATGGGGGAGAATGCGGAGTCAATTGGAATGACGCCGATGTCAAAGGCGGGATCTTTGTTACCTTCAGCCAAGCAGAAACCACGACCAACACCGATTTGAACGTCGAGATTGATTTCGCCGTCCACATCGAGGGTTGCGATAACTTGGTCAGGGTTGAGGATTTCGATGGAGTTATCTTCAGCGAAATCTGCAGCCGTAACGACATAGGGGCCTTTTTTCTCAAGGTGCAACCAGCGAGTTTCGCGGGTAAAGCTCTTGAAAAGGACCTTCTTCAAGTTGAGAACGATATCGGTGACGTCTTCAGTGATGCCCGGGAGAGAACAAAATTCGTGCGGTGCGCCCTGCAACTTGATAGCTTTGATTGCAAAGCCTTCAATCGAAGAGAGCAAAACGCGACGGAGCGAGTTACCGATGGTGCGACCATAGCCGATTTCAAAAGGATCGGCGGTATAGCGAGCATAGGTCTCGGTGGCCGTTGCGTCATCGCGGACGATACGGGTGGGCATTTCAAAACGACTCAAACGAATCGGCATGATTTCCGTCCTTTCTGACGAGGGCCGTGTGGGATTGGCCACACACGGCCCGATGGCACATTTAGAGATTAGCGAGAGAAGAGTTCAACGATGAGCTGGACGTCGATATTTTCCGGAATCTCTGCGCGTTCAGGAACGCTGAGGATCGAGCCGGTCATATTGCTCTCATCCCACTGCAACCAAGAAACGAGCTGGGTGCGGGGGTTCTTGAGAGATTCGACGATGACGCTCATGGTCTTGTCTTTTTCGCGAACGCTCACGGCCTGACCAGGCTTCACAATGTAGGAAGCGATGTTGCAGACCTTGCCATCGACAGTAATGTGACAGTGGGAAACGAGCTGACGAGCCGCTGCACGTGTGGGAGCAATGCCCAAACGATAGACGATGTTGTCCAAACGCGTTTCGCAAAGCTGGAGGAGGATATCACCTGTCTTGCCTTGCTTTGCCTTTGCACGCTCAAAGAAGATGCGGAACTGACGCTCAAGCATGCCATAGATGTACTTGGCCTTTTGCTTTTCGCGGAGCTGGACGCCGTATTCAGAGAGTTTGCGACGGCGGTTTGCGCCGTGCTGTCCCGGAGGATTGGGGCGACGTTCGAGGACTTTGTCAGGCCCATAGATGGGCTCGCCAAAGCGACGGGAAATTTTGGTGCGGGGACCGGTATAACGTGCCATAAATTAGACCCTCCGGCGTTTACGGGGACGGCAACCGTTGTGAGCAACGGGCGTGCAGTCCTTGATGCAAGTGACGTGAATGCCAACGGACTGGATCGCACGAACAGCCGATTCACGGCCTGCGCCAGCGCCCTGCATACGAACTTCAACTTCATGCATACCGCGTGCATAAGCAGTGCGGGCTGCATCCTGAGCCACCATCGTTGCTGCGAAAGCGGTGGACTTACGGGAACCCTTAAAGCCGGCCTTGCCGGAGGAGCTCCAGGAGATCACACCACCACGCGCGTCTGCGATGGAGACGAGGGTGTTGTTGTATGTGGCACGAATGAAGGCGATGCCAGCAGGCATGACCTTAGCTTTAGACTTTTTCTTAGCGGCCTCGGCGTCAGCAGCGGCAGAAGCTGCGTCAGCGGAGAGGATAGCCTGAGCCTCGCTCATCACGGGCTTCTGCTCCTCAACGGGGGCCTGATCTTTAATTTCTTCGCTCATGTGCGCTTCCTAAGAGATTACTTTTCGCGAACGGTAGAGACCGTCTTCTTTGCGCCCTTACGGGTGCGGGCATTAGTTTTGGTGCGTTGACCACGGCAGGGCAAACCACGTTTGTGGCGATAGCCGCGATAAGTACCGATACTCATTAAGCGACGGATGTTGCCGGAAACTTCACGACGAAGGTCACCTTCAACACGATACGTTTCCTGAATATAGGTAACGATTTGGCGGATCTCATCGGGAGTGAGGGTTTCAGCCTTCTTACCGACTTCGATCTTGCACGCTTCAACAATGTCCATGGCCCGCTTGGGGCCGATACCGTGAATGTACCGCAATGCGTACTCAATACGCTTACTACCGGGGACATCCACACCCATCAATCTCGGCATGTCTTTTTCTCCGAATTAACCTTGACGCTGCTTGTGGCGGGGATTCGTGCAAATAACGCGCACGACACCTTTGCGCCGCACAATACGGCACTGCTCACAGATGCGTTTGACAGAACTACGAACTTTCATGGCCTGTTCCTTTACAAATGAAGGGCACAGTATACCGCATTTGCGGTCGCCTGTCCACAAAAAAAAGCAAAAATCTTAATTTTTTTTCATCCAGGTATCAGACCAGGGGTCTTTTTCATACCATGGAGTCAAGATTTCTGCTCCCTCTTTGAGCACCGCCACGGTGTACTCAAAGTGCGCGGTCGGGAGTCCGTCCCGCGAAACAACTGTCCAACCATCAGAGAGTGTACGGACGGCAGGCTTCCCGAGGTTAACCATCGGTTCGATGGCAAGAGTCATACCCTCGTGAAGGATGGGACCTTTGCCCGGCTTCCCATAATTGGGGACCGGAGGGTCTTCGTGGAGGTGATGCCCCACGCCATGTCCTGTATATTCTCTGACTACCGTGCATCCGCCCTCTACGACTGTCTTCTCCACAAGATGTGAAATATCCGACAGGTGGACTCCGGGCCGTATAGCCTGTACGGCCTTTTCAAGCGACTGTCGGGTGACGCGTAATAACCGGCGAATGTCGGCAGTAACTGCATCGGCTCCTCCAACGATAATCGTACGAGTATTATCGCCAAAGTAGCCGTGGTACGAACCGCAAACGTCAAGGCTTACAATGTCCCCGCGCTGGAGGACGCGTGCGCCGGGGATGCCGTGGATGACCTCTTCGTTTACGGAAATACAAAGTGCGCCCGGATATCCGTGATACCCAAGGCAACCAGATTGAGCGGTACCATCACCGAGTGTCTTCATAAAGGCACGGGCAAAAGCATCAATCTCTCCGGTGGTCACACCAGGACGAACTTGATCACAGCACGCGTTAAGGAGGGTCGACATCATTCGACCAACCGTGCGCATGTGATGCATTTCTTCTGGTGCGATAAGTTTAATCATAAACGGTTTTCTCGTTTAGGAAATTTTTTCAAGCGCCTCGCGAACTTTCGCATCGAGATCATCGTGCGAACCATCAACGGTGACAAGCGCGTTCGCTTGCTTATAGTAGTCGATGAGCGGGAGGGTTTGTGCTGCGTAAACGTCCAAACGATGCTGAACGGTTTCAGGGGTGTCGTCCTTACGAATGATAAGGGCTGCGCCACATGCATCACAGATGCCCTCTTGTTTGGGAGGCATAGAGTCGACGTTGAAGCCTGCACCGCAAGCGGGGCAAACACGACGACCAGAAATACGACGAATAACAACTGCATCGGGCACATCGAGGAGAAGTGCACAACGCAAAGTGATGCCATTGTCGGCCATCATCTTCGCGAGGATTTCTGCCTGAGCGACGTTACGGGGGAAACCATCCAAAAGGAGCGTTTGAGTTTCCTTATCCGCAGCAACAGTGTCGGCAATCATATCTGCGATGAGTTCATCGGGAACAAGGTTGCCCGATTCCATAAATGTTTTTGCCTTGAGGCCTGCGGGGGTGCCGGCTTTCACGGCACCGCGCAAGAGATCGCCCGAGGAGAGGTGACGGATACCTGCGGTCTTAGCGAGCTCGACAGCAATCGTGCCTTTACCAGAACCAGGCGCACCGAGAAGAATAACAATATTCATTCTTACACCTCAATAAATTAACGACGACCTGCGATACGACCATGACGGAGGAAGCCATCATAGTTACGCATGACAAGGTGAGCTTCGAGCTGACGGAGTGTATCCAATGCCACACCCACAATAATGAGCAAGCTCGTACCGCCAAAGAAGTTGGCAATGTCAAAAGGAATATCACGTGCGCCAGTGAGCATCAAAGGAATGATTGCAATGGCGAGCAAGGAGAGTGCACCGATGAAGGTCACGCGCGTCATCACGCCATCAAGATATTCAGCGGTCGGCATACCCGGACGAATGCCAGGAATGTAAGAGCCTTCGCGCTTGAGACCTTCAGAGATGTTCATTGCATTGAACTGTGTCGCCACCCAGAAGAAGGTGAAGAAGAGGATCAATGCTCCATAGAGAATGATGTAGGTCGAGGTGACGCCCATTGCAGGAGAAACCATTTCACCAATCTTCTTGAGCGTTGCAGAGAAACCATTCGCGCCTTCAAGCTTAGAGAGCATACCGATAATCGAAAGAATCGGACCTGCGAAGATGATTGGCATCACGCCTGCATAGTTTACACGAAGGGGAAGATAGGTGGAGTTGCTACCACCATAAGCAGCGCCCTTAGCGATAGAGCGGGTATTGTGAATCGGAATCTTGCGGAGGGCTTGCGTAATAGCAACCGTACCGAGGAGGATGGCGAAACCAAAAGCGAGGAGGAGGAGGAGTTCCCAAATCTGAGCGGTTGCTTCAGCTTCAGCGCTACCAAAGTAGCGGAGCTTCGCCAAAGAAATCGCGGTCGGCAAACGAGAAGCAATGTTCACCATGATGAGGAAAGAAACGCCATTACCGATACCACGCGCCGTAATTTGATCGGCGAGCCACATAATAAACATTGAGGCGCCCGTCATGAAAACAGCCGTTGTAATCACGAAAAGAACGGGGCTTTCAACCACAACGAGATCGCCATAGGCACCCGAATAACCAAAGAGGGTGTCAGGATTGAGCATGCCAACAGCAAGCGCACCTGCTTGGAAAAGACAGATGCCAATGGTAAGCAAACGAATATAGAAATTAAGCGTTTTACGGCCTGCATCACCTTCACGCTGAAGACGACCGATTGTGGGGACAACAGCAGCAAGCAACTGCACAATAATCTGCGCAGAGATGTAAGGCCAAATCGAAAGCGTGCCAATTGAGCACTGAGCTAATGCACCACCCGTGAAAGAGTCAAACCAGCCGAGCAAACTATTGCTTTCAGCCTTAATGTGGGCAATGACATTCCAGTCAACACCTGGAGTAGGAATAGAGGCGAGTAAACGTGCAACCGCCACGAGCGCAATGGTGAAGAAAATGCGAGCGCGGAGTTCGGGTACTTTAAAAAGGTTTGCAAAGGTCTTAAACATAAGAATCCTCTAGCTGTAGGCTATTGCCTATCTAAAACATCTTGGGCCATTGCCCATAGAAAAAGGGATTCGGCCACCCGATGAAATTCCATCGGGGGCCGTTGATTTACGAGGCAGATTAAATCTGTTCGCAAGTACCGCCAGCGGCTTCAATCTTTGCCTTAGCAGCAGCAGAGAAAGCAGAAGCCTTCACGGTGAGCTTCTTGGTGAGCTCGCCATCGCCGAGGATCTTGATGCCAGCGCACTTTGCAGCGCGATAGCCGAAACCTGCAGCGAGGAGGACGTCGATGTCCACGATAGAGCCATTTTCGAACTGGTCAAGGCAACCAACATTGACACCATAGAAGGGAATGCGGTTGGGGTTCTTGAAGCCACGCTTCGGCAAACGGCGCATAAGGGGCATCTGGCCACCTTCGAAGCCGAGCTTCTGCTTGTGGCCCTTGCGAGCACCCTGACCCTTGTGACCGCGGGTCGAGGTCTTGCCCATACCCGAGCCCATGCCGCGGCCGACGCGTTTGCGGCTCTTGCGGGCGCCCGGAGTGTTGGTGAGTGTGGAAAGATCCATTGTTAAAATCCTTTCTGAGGGACGGGGAAGCGGGGTGAACCGCCTCCCCTACCCAATTAGGCGCGGAGAGCCGCGATGGCTTCTGCAGAACGCAACTGGTGGAGGGCGTCAATTGTAGCCTTAACCACGTTGAGGCGGTTCTTGGAGCCGAGGGACTTACCGACGACGTCCTTGATGCCAGCGGCTTCAAGCACAGGGCGCATAGCGCCACCGCAAATGATACCGGTACCATCAGGAGCGGGCTTGAGGAGGACCTTACCGCCATCGCACATGCCATAAACTTCGTGCGGGATGGAAGTGCCCTTCATCACGATCGGACGCATAGCCTTACGAGCAGCTTCGCCACCCTTGCGGATAGCATCACCGACTTCGTTTGCCTTGCCGATGCCGAGGCCAACATTGCCATTCTTATCGCCAACGACGATGATGGCGGAGAAGCTGAAGCGACGGCCACCCTTAACGGTCTTGGCGCAGCGGTTCACGAACACGGTCTTTTCATCGAGTTCGGCGACTTCTTCACGGTTATTACGATCGTTCATTAGGCTTCCTCCGTCTTCGCGCTGATGGAGAGACCAGCTGCGACAGCCGATTCAACAATAGTTTTCACACGGCCGTGGAACTTATAACCTGCGCGGTCGACGACGACGCAAGAGATGCCCTTA
This sequence comes from bacterium, assembly GCA_030535915.1. Taxonomy (GTDB): domain Bacteria; phylum Verrucomicrobiota; class Kiritimatiellia; order RFP12; family DVOR01; genus Spyradenecus. The sequence goes on along the minus strand of JAUNQZ010000014.1, from coordinate 8,889 downwards.
GCCTTAGCAGCTTCAGCAGCGGCTTCGCCGAGTGCCTTAGCACCTTCGACGTTGCACTTCAAACCGCCCTTAAGGGTGGATGCCGAAGCGATGGTGTTAGCGGCCGTATCATCGATGAACTGCACATACATGTAGCGGTTCGAGACGAAGATGGCCATGCGCGGACGAGCGGCAGTGCCGGCGCTGATGCGACGGCGGATGCGCATATGACGTGCGGCGCGCTTTTCTTTACGGTTCTTCAAACTCATGGTTTCGATTCTCCTAGCCGCGATTAGGCGACGGTCTTGCCTTCCTTACGGCGGATCTTTTCATCCTTATAACGAATACCCTTGCCCTTATAAGGCTCAGCAGGATAGTACGAGCGGATGCGTGCGGCAGCTTCGCCGACGACCTGCTTGTCGATACCCTCGATCTTAACATTGACGTCAGCGGTAACGGTGACGGTGCAACCTGCGGGGATGAGGTATTCCTTGGGGGAGGCGAAGCCAAGGGTAAGGATAGCCTTATTGCCCTGGACGGCGGCCTTGAAACCGGTGCCTTCAATGACGAGTTCACGGGTATAACCAGTCGTAACACCTTCAATCATATTCTTGATGAGGGTACGGGTAAGACCGTGGAAGCTCTTCTGAGGACGGGAATCATCGGCACGGGTGACGACGACTTCGCTGCCATTAACGGCGACGGTGATGCCCTTCTGGAAGGTGCGAGAAAGTTCGCCCTTGGGGCCTTTAACAGTCACATTTTCGCCAGCGACCGTAACGGTGACGCCTGCGGGAATGGTGACGGGCTGTTTGCCAATACGAGACATGGTATCAGGCTCCTCTTACCAAAGGGTGCAGAGCAATTCGCCACCGAGCTTGCGCTCGCGAGCGGTCTTGCCGGACATAATGCCACCGGAGGTGCTGAGCACGGCAGTGCCCAAACCGCCGAGGACGGTGGGAATATCGGTGTAGCCACAGAAACGGCGGAGGCCGGGACGCGAGATGCGTTCGAGACCGCGGATAGCGGGTTCAGCCTTGTCGCTGTACTTGAGCTCAATCGTGAGGGTGCGCTTGACGTCGCCGACAATCGTGTAATCAGCGATATAGCCTTCTTCCTTCATCACGCGGGCAATTTCGCCCTTGATGCGCGAAGCGGGCATAGCCACTTCAGCGTGGCGAGCCTTCTGCGCGTTGCGGATGCGCACCAGCATATCGGAAATGGGATCGGTCATCATAGTTGTATGTCCTCTCTCTTACCAGCTGGCCTTAGTGACGCCAGGGATTTCGCCATTGAGTGCCATTTCGCGGAAGCAGAGACGGCAGAGGCGGAATTTACGAATGACGCTGTGAGGGCGACCGCAGCGGGAGCAGCGGGTGTAGGCACGGACGCCGAACTTGGGCTTACGTGCTGCCTTGACAATCATAGAGGTCTTAGCCATTGTGTCTTACTCCTTAGCGGCCCATGAAAGGCATGCCCAATGCTTCGAGAAGCGCCTTTGAGCTGTCCTTGTCCTTGGCGGTGGTAACGAACGTAATGTCGAGGCCCGAGGGGGAGGTGACGGCAGTGATTTCGGGGAAGGTCACATATTCCTTCATACCCATTGTGTAGTTGCCGGCCTTATCGAAGCCACGGGTGGGAACGCCGCGGAAGTCGCGGACGCGGGGAAGCGTAACGTTGAAGAAACGTTCTGCGAATTCGTACATACGGTTACCGCGAAGCGTCACCTTAGCACCGATGACCATACCTTCACGGAGTTTGAAGTTCGAAATGCTCTTGTGGGCCTTGCAGAGGACAGCCTTCTGACCAGTGATGGCTTCGAGATCATGGATGATCTGCTTTTGGGTGTCCTTTTCAACAATGCCGAAGCCCATGTTGATCACGATCTTGGAGAGACGCGGTACGAGCATGGGGTTAGTAACGCCGAGCTTTTCCTTAAGCGCGGGGACGATGTCCTTGAGATAGGTCTCTTTAAGATTAGCCATATTCTCAGCTCCTTAGTCCAGCGCCTTGCCGGAGGTTTTCAACGTGCGAACGGTCTTGTCGCCATTCTTGGTACGATTAATGCGGCTACCACACTTCTTGTCAGCATCGTAGGGCATCAAGTTGGAAAGTTCGATGGGCGCGGGGCGCTCCACGATACCGCCCTGAGGAGTTTGTTCAGTGCGGCGGATGGTCTTCTTGACGATGTGCAAACCATCGACAATAGCGGTGCCTTTCTTAGGGCTAACAGAGAGGACCTTACCGGTCTTACCCTTATCAGCACCAGCGATCACGACCACCGTGTCATTCTTTTTAATTCTTGCAATACTCATTGTTTTTCTTCCGTAACTCGCTGTTGTAACAAACGCAGTTCGCAAACGTTCCCGTTCTTCCTAAGGGTTGCCCGGCTTACGCTTACGTATTACCTGCGGTCACGAAGCGGGCGTCTCGCCTCACACCACTTCGGGGGCGAGGGAGACGACCTTCATTTGACCCTTGTCACGCAATTCGCGTGCAACAGGTCCGAAAATACGCGTTCCCATCGGGTTGTGCTTAGCGTCAACGATGACGCAAGCATTCTGATCGAAACGCACGAAAGAGCCGTCAGGGCGCGCGATAGGATGCGCGGTACGCACGATAAGTGCGAAACAGACTTGGCCCTTCTTAACAGCGCCAGTGGGGGTGGCTTCTTGGATGGAGACACGGATGATATCACCAACGCCTGCGCAGCCCTTGCGCTGACCGAGGATGCGGAAGCACTTGGCGACTTTAGCACCAGTGTTGTCCGCGACCACAAGCTTGCTTTCTTCAATAATCATGGCTTACTTCTCCTCAATCGAGACCAAGCGCCAGCGCTTGGTTTTGCTCATTGGACGGGTTTCCATGATCACAACGGCGTCACCGACCTTGGCCTCATTCTTCTCGTCATGGGTGTGGAACTTCACAGAAGCCTTCACGACTTTACCATAGACGGGGTGGAGGAGGCGGCGCTCAACGCGCACGATGATCGACTTGTCGCCGGACTTGCTGACGACGGTGCCTTTGCGCACCTTGCGCGAACCGCGCTCGACAGTAGTTTCGCTCATTTGTTCACCTTCTTCTCATTGGCCACAGTCTTGAGCTGAGCAATCATCTTGCGGAGCTTAGAGATGCGGCTGGGGGCTTCGATGCCACCCTGGGTGGAATTGTGCTTCAGACGGAGGGTACGGAGCTCATTTTCCTTTTCGGTAATGAGAGCTGCGAGAGCCGCAACGTCGAGTTCTTTCATTTCGGAAATCTTCATGGTGATAGGTCTCCGGATTAGCGGGTCACGAGCTGCGTACGGATGCCGAGCTTAGTGTCGGCGAGGCGCAAGCATTCACGTGCCAAGGATTCGGGGATGCCGCCCACTTCGAAGAGCACCTTGCCGGGGAGGACAACGGCAACCCAAAATTCAGGGTTACCCTTACCCGAACCCATACGGACTTCGATAGGCTTCTTAGTGACGGGTTTATCGGGGAAGATTCGGACCCAGAGCTTACCTTTACGCTTCATGTGGCGGTTGATAGCCACACGGCAGGCTTCGATCTGAGTGTTGGTCACCCAGCCACGGCCGAGTGCTTTGATACCGAATTCACCGTAAGCGAGCTTTTCGCCGCTGGTTGCAAAGCCCTTACGAGAGCCTTTGGAAACCTTGCGGTGCTTCACGCGTTTAGGCATGAGAGGCATAAGAATTCCTCCTTCCGCGTTCGCCGCCACGCTGCTGACGAGCGGCGGGCTGGAAATCGTCGCGCTTGCAGATCCACACCTTTACGCCGATCTTACCAGCGGTGGTGTTAGCTTCTACAAAGCCGTAGTCAATGTTAGCGCGCAAGGTGTGCAAGGGCACTTTGCCCTTCTTGCTCCACTCCACGCGAGAGATTTCAGCGCCGTTGATACGACCTGCGCAACGGATCTTGATGCCGTCGACGCCGAGGTCCATCGCGGTCTTTTCGGCACGCTTGATAGCGCGCTTGACAGCGATACGGTGCTCAATCTGCTGAGCGATGGTTTCTGCAACGAGCTGTGCATCAGCATCGGGAGAACGAACTTCTTGGATGTCCAAGTAGATTTCTTTCTTCGTAGCCTTAGCGAGCTGTGCTTTCAACTTTTCAACATCCTGACCCTTGCGGCCGACGATGACGCCGGGGCGAGCGGAGAAGATGATGACGCGAACGCGATTAGCGAAACGCTCAATGCCGATCTTTGTGATCGCAGCGTCTTTAATCGCCTTGCGGATGGTTTCACGGATTGTCGTGTCTTCAGCCAAATTTGTCCCAAAGTCCTGCTTCTTAGCGAACCAACGAGACTGCCACTGCTTATTGAGGGCGAGGCGGAAGCCGATAGGGTTAACTTTCTGTCCCAAGGTAGGCTCCTTTTACTTGTCGTTCGTGAGGACCACGGTGAGGTGGCTGAACTTCTTCTGAATCGGCTTCGCGCTGCCGCGGGCACCGCACCAATAGCGCTTCATGCGGGTACCTTCGTCAAAAACGGCCTTCTTGACGATAAGCGTTTCAGTATCGAGATTATTGTTGTTCTTCGCATTCGCGGCAGCAGAGCGCAACGTCGCGGCGAGGAAACGTGCAGCCTTAAGGGGGCTGAAGTCCGCAATGTTAAGTGCTGCGGCGAGGGGGAGACCCTGGACGCGGCGAGCGATGGGGCGCGCCTTACGCACAGAAATGCGGAGATTACGTGTGATGGCTTTAACTTCCATAATGTACCGTATCCTTAACGACCAGCCTTTTCGGTCATACCACCGTGCGCCTTGAAGGTGCGGGTGTTAGCGAATTCGCCAAGGCGATGACCAACCATGTTTTCGGTGATGAACACCGGCATGTGCTGCTTACCGTTGTGAATGGCGAAGGTGTGCCCGACGAACTCAGGAAGCACCATAGAGCGGCGCGACCAAGTCTTAATCGGCAACTTCTTGCCCGAAGCGTTCATCTTCTCTACCTTGCGGAGGAGAGATTCTTCGACATACGGGCCTTTCTTAATAGAACGAGGCATAGTGGTGTCTTACTTTCTACGCTTGACGATGAAGCGATTGCTATTCTTGCGACGATTACGAGTCTTGCCGCCCTTGGCGAGCTTGCCCCAGGGGCTGCGGGGATGGCTACCACCAGAGGTACGACCTTCACCACCACCCATCGGGTGATCAACAGGGTTCATCGCGACACCGCGAACGGTGGGACGAATACCAAGGAGGCGTTTACGACCAGCCTTACCGAACTTAACGCCGGACCAGTCGCCTTCGCCAACGGAACCAATCGTGGCCATGCAAGCGCAGGAGACCATACGGACTTCGCCAGAGGGGAGGCGGAGCGTGGCCATGCCGTTGTCACGAGCCATGAGGGTGCAGCTGGTGCCCGCGGAGCGAGCCATCTGTGCGCCCTTGCCGGGGACGAGTTCGATATTGTGAATCGCCAAGCCCAGCGGAATCTTTTCGAGGGGGAGTGCATTACCAACAGTGGGTTCTGCATTGGGGCCGGAAACCACGGTAGCGCCAACCTTGAGACCTTCAGGTGCGAGGATGTAACGCTTTTCACCGTCTGCATAGTTCAACAATGCGAGGTTTGCCGTGCGGTTCGGATCGTAGCAAAGTGCTGCAACCTTAGCGGGAATGCCAGCCTTGTTGCGCAAGAAGTCAACGATACGATAACGACGACGCACGCCACCGCCACGATGACGGATGGTAATGCGGCCCTGGTTGTTGCGACCAGCTGCTTGGTTCTTAGCGAGTGTCAAGTGCGCAACCGGCTTCTCCTTGGAGAGGTGGGTGCGGACCTGAGACACGCGGAAACGCATGCCGGCGCTACGAGGGTTATAACTTTTCAATGCCATAGATAGGGTGTCCTTTGGCCTTATACAATTTCGATGCGCTCGCCATCACGAAGGGTCACAATCGCACGCTTCCAGGCTTGCGTCTGGGTGGTGTGACGGGTACGTGTGGTCACAGAACGGGCACGATAGTTGGCGGTGTTAACGCTTTCCACGTGGACGCCGAATTCTGCTTCAACAGCGGCGCGAATCTGGGGCTTAGTCGCAGAGGGTGCGACTTCGAGCATGTACTGGTTCTTATCACCGAGAAGGGCGCCCTTTTCGGTCATCGAAACCTTGCGGATAATCGTCTTCATCTTACTTGTCCGCCTTTCCGGTCACGCGAGCCATGCGAGCTTCGAGAGCTTCGAATGCCTTAGCGGTAACCACAATGTTCTTGAAGCGGCAAAGCATGTAGACATCTGTCTCACCTGCAGCAGCCACGCCCACATCGGGAAGGTTGCTCACGGAGAGGAAGAAGTTGTCGTTCGCGTCACCAGCCATTGCATCGTCGTCGACGATAACGAGGCAGGAGCGCGTAATGCCCATTGCCTTGAACATCTCTGCTGCAACCTTGGTTTTAGGTGCATCGTAGTTCAATGCATCAACGATGCAGAGCTCGCCTGCAGCGATCTTGTCGCTAAGGGCACGAGCGAAAGCGAGAGCGGAGACCTTCTTGTTGATCTTCTGCGAGTAATCGCGAGGAACAGGGCCAAACGCCACGCCGCCGCCACGCCACACAGGGTTGCGGGAGCTGCCGAAAGAAGCACGGCCAGTGCCTTTTTGCTTCCACGGCTTCTTGCCGGTGCCAGAGACTTCAGACTTATTCTTGGTCTTGGCGGTACCAGCACGGTAGCCATTAAGGATGGCAACCACGGTGTCCTTGACGGCCTGCTGGCCACGGTCGAGGACGAGCTGCGCTTCGTCAATCGTCTTCTCAGACGTTGCTGCGCCGGTCTTGTCATAAACTTTGATCGTGCTCATTACTTGGAAGCCTTCTTGAGAGCCTTCGTCACGCGGACGATACCACCGTTCGGGCCAGGAACTGCACCGTGAAGAAGAATCAAGTTTTCTTCAGCGATGAGCTTTGCCACGCGAACGTTCTGCGTTGTGCGAACAACGCAACCCATGTGACCAGGCATTTTCTTGCCTTTATCAACCCAGCCGGGGAGGTCACGAGCTGCGATACCACCGGGGCGGCGCTTGGAGTGACCACCGTGGGTCATCGGGCCACCGCGGAAACCGAAGCGACGAACGACGCCTGCGAAGCCACGACCCTTGGTCGTTGCCTGCACATCGACGAAGTTGATGCCTTCGAGTGCGGCTGCGGTAACAACGTCACCAGCTTTAACTTCATCCTCAGAATCCGGAGTGAACTCGGCGAGGATCTTGCAAGCTTCTGCGCCAGCCTTTTCAAAGCGGGTGCGTTCAGCCTTGCTGAGGCGCTGAGCCTTCTGGGGTTCAAAACCGAGCTGAGCGGCCACATAGCCGTCCTTCTCGAGTGTTTTAACCTGGACGACGGGGCAAGGGCCAAGAGCGATCACCGTGACGGGGATAGCCACACCATTGTCGTTCCAGATTTGGGTCATACCGACCTTTTTGCCAATCAATCCTTGCATGATATCATCCTCTTTCTTAGATGCGAATCGTGATATCCACGCCGGCAGGCAGATTCAATTTCTTGAGCTCATCGACAGTCTTTGCTGTCGGGCTCACGATATCCAGCAAGCGCTTGTGCGTGCGCATCTCGAACTGATCCATGGACTTCTTGTCCACGTGCGGAGAGCGGTTTACGGTGAAACGCTCGACGCGAGTCGGGAGCGGGATGGGGCCCACAATCTGAGCGCCCGTGCTACGGGCCGTATCAAGAATGGCACCCACGGCCTGGTCGAGCACCTTGTGATCGTACGCCTGCAAGCGAATGCGTATGCGCTGACTTTGCATTCTCACATTACCTGTTGAGTAGTTCTTCTTTAACTGTTCTAGGCACTACCGCGAACGCGCCAGTTTCCATCGTGTAGCTGGCTCGTCCGCGCGAGAGCGAACGGATCGCCGTAGCGTACCCGAACAGTTCCGCCAAAGGCACCAGTGCGCGTACATCTTGAAGGTCACCCTTCATTTCCATGTCACGTACTTGGCCACGGCGGCCGTTAATATCCCCCATGATATCGCCCACGTATTCAGGCGGTGTCACGATGTCGAGGGACATGATCGGCTCCAGCAATTCCGGCTGTGCAGCGAGTGCTGCTTCGCGGAATCCCATTACGGCCGCGCTTCTAAAAGCAACGTCCGAAGCCGTCTCTTCATCCAATATGGCGCAATCGACGACTTCCGCTTTGACATCGGTCATCGGATAGCGTGCGAGCACGCCTGTCGCTATTGCGTCAAATAAAGCGCCCGATATAATAGCACAATACTCGGGTTTTGGCAAGCACTTTGTTACATTTTTTGCAACAGAGGCTTGACGACCCTTGCCGCGTTCGAGCGGAGAAACTTCGATGGTGAGGGTCGCGTAATGGCGACGACCGCCGATTTCTCGATCAAACGTATACGTATAGCGAGCAGTTTGAACCACGGTTTCATAATAAGAGACCATGGGCTTGCCCGTATTGGCTTTTACATTGAACTCACGTTTTAGGCGGTCAACGAGGATCTCCAAGTGGAGTTCACCCATGCCGCTCAAGATCATTTGACCCGTTTCTCCATCCACGCGCGTTTGGCAGGTTGGATCTTCTGCAGCCAACAATTCCAACGATGCAATCAACTTATCCTTATCTGCTGTTGACTTGGGCTCGATTGCCATAAACATCACCGGTTCGGGTGCTGTAATGCCCATCAACGCAACAGGACGGTTCTCCGCACAAAGCGTATCACCGGTTGTTACATCCTTCAAACCAACCACGGCACCGATATCGCCGGCTTCGAGGACTTCAAGCTCTTCCTCTTCGTCAGACTTCACGCGCAACAACTTCATGATGCGCTCACGCTTACGGGTACGGGGATTGTACACATTCTGGCCACGCTTCAACACGCCACCATACACACGCACAAAGAACAAGCGTCCCACATAAGGGTCGGTTGCAATTTTAAAGA
>JAUNQZ010000086.1:1891-6009 GCA_030535915.1 bacterium | reverse complement strand
TTGCTGTATTTCCGTGGGCGAAGCCCCTAGCGAACGGAAATATCAGCAAACCCCTAGCGGACCTAGCGTTTTAATTCGTAATTCATAATTCGAGGGTGGGGGATGAAGAAGAAGGGTTGCGAAGTGTGGTTGTTTTTGATAGAATGCGTGTATTATGAGATTTTCGTTGTTTTTAGCATTGAAGTATTTGCGTCCTAAGCGTGGGGTTGCATCGGTTGTGACCATTTTGTCGATTCTTGGGGTTACGATTGGTGTTGCGATTGTCATTATCGTACAGGCTGTGTTTACAGGGTTTGGGGATACATGGCAGAATAAGATTTTAGAGTTTAAGCCGCACATTGTGGTGCGTTCTTCGAGTGGGAGTGCGTTGCCGGGGGCGGAACGTCTTTGTCAGTCGATGGAGCAAGTTCCGGGGGTGACGGCCTGTGCTCCGAGTATTGAGACGCGTGTGCTTGTGGAATATGATCGTCGTATTTTAGCGCCGGTTTTGTTGGGTACGGATGCGGCTCGTATTCAGAAGATGTTTCCGATTCGGATGAAGGATGGGGCATTTGATTTGACTTATGATGGGGTTGTGATTGGTGTTGACATGGCGGACATGTTACAGGTTGGGGTTGGGGATGAGCTTGAGGTTTATTCGCCGATGAATGTGGTCTCAAATGATGAGGCCTATTTGCCAGAACGCTTGCCAGTGACGGGGATTTTCTCTTCGGGTCAGGTTGAATTTGATAGTGGGTATGTTTTTGTTTCGCTGGAGGTGGCGCGTGATTTGGCGGGGATTGAGCAGGGTGCTGCGAATAGTGTGAGTATTAAGGTTGCAGATCCGCAAGCGCTTCGTCCGGCGTTGGGGGATCAACCGGCGATGGGTGTTGTGGCGGAGGTTGATCGTGTGGCATCTGCGTTTTATCGTCCTGATTTTTATGGGCATAAAGCAACGAAAGTCAGTACTTGGCAAGAGATGGATCAGATGATTTTTAATGCGGTTGCAACAGAAAAGAATATGATGACACTCTTGTTGATGTTCATTTGTGTGGTGGCGATTTTTTGCGTGGTCAATACGATTATTGTGATTACGGTGCAAAAGACGAATGAGATTGGTCTCTTGAAGGCGTTGGGTTTCTCTACTTTTAAATTGACGATGATTTTCGTTTTATATGGGTGGATTCAATGTCTGATTGGTGTGACCTTTGGTTTGGGTTTGGCGTATTTGATTCTTCACAATTTGCAGAATATTGTTGATTTCTTAGGCACATTGGGGATGGATGTTTTCCCGAAGGCGGTTTATGGATTGGATGCGCTGCCATGGCGTGTGGTGCCGAGTGAGATTGTTCAAGTGGCGGTAATGGTGGTCTGTTTATGTGCGTTGGCTTCGCTTTTGCCAGCGTGGCGTGCGGCTTCGATGAACCCTGTGGATGCATTGCGTAAGGAGTAATGATGGATACAACACTTTTACTTGATGCACAAGGGCTTCATAAAGCCTATAAGATGCATGGGAAGCAACTTGACATTTTGCATGATGCCGCACTTCAAGTGAGGCCGGGGGAAACGGTTGCGATTATTGGTCGTAGTGGTGCTGGGAAGTCGACGTTATTGCATCTCCTTGGAGGGTTAGATCGTGTGGATCAGGGGGAGATTCAGATTGAGGAGGTCGCTCTGTCGCATGCATCGAAGCGTGTGAAAACGCGTCTTCGTGCTGCACGCATTGGTTTTATTTTCCAAGCGTATCATCTTTTACCTGAGATGGATATTGTGGAGAATGTGATGTTGCCTGCAATGGCGGTGAATCGTCTCTCGCGTGCCGCGATGCGGGAGCGCGCGATTGAGCTTTTAACAAAGGTGGGTTTAGCGCATCGTCTCACGCATCGTCCACAAGAACTTTCGGGGGGTGAACAGCAGCGTGCGGCAATTGCGCGAGCGTTGATTAACGAGCCTCGTTTGATTCTTGCTGATGAACCTACAGGGAATTTAGATGCGGCCACTGGGGAAGGGGTTCTTGATTTGCTCTTTTCGCTGGTGAACGAACGTCAGTCTTCGCTTGTGATGGTCACGCATAGTCCTGAAATCGCGCGTCGCTGTCAATCGGTTTACCTCTTACAAGAGGGGCGTCTCATTAAAGAAGAGGCGCTCTAAAAGAAGCGCGTAGCCCTGTAATTAATGGCTTTAATGTAAACAACAGGAAGGCGGCTTGGCCTGCTTACTGTTGTTTTTTATTGGTGATTTTATGAATAGGTCGTGCGAAAAAAATAAAATTGTGCTATAATTATGGGATATGCAAAAATTTAAAGTCGCGAATTTATTTGGGATTCCTATTTATATAGACCTAACGATTGGTCTATTGATGGCGTATATTCTTCTCTTCTTGGGCGGGACGATTGAGTATCGTGCCGTGATGGCGGTGATGTTGCCGGTTTCCATTTTACTTCATGAGCTTGCACATAGCCTTGTGGGGAAACTCTTTGGTGGACATATTGTTGAAATCACTCTTTATCTCCTTGGTGGTCGAGCGGTGATCTCACGGATGCCGTATAAGCCTTGGCAAGAATTACTCGTTGCACTTGCGGGGCCTGTCCTGTCGATTCTTTTAGGGTTTCTCTTTTGGGGTGCCTTTTACCTCCTCGCATCATTGAGTTCTCCCTTTTCAATTACGATGCATTTTCTTTTGGATGTATTTGCATCGTTGTGTCTTTTGAATTTTGGTCTTGCGATTTTTAATTTGATGCCGGCGTTTCCAATGGATGGTGGGCGCATTTTACGTTCGGCCCTTGAATGTTGCATGCTCTCGCGTGTTAAGGCCACGACGGTTGCGGTTGTTGTGGGGCGTGTTTTTGCGGTCTTTTGGTTTACGCTTTGGGTGTCGGATTTCATTTTTGGTGTACACATTGATGTCACGGCGTGGAATTGCCCGGAATGGATGATGTTTATTTTTGCGATTCTCTTTTCTTCGGGTGGAATTGTTTTGCCGTTAATTGCTTATATGATTTGGATCTCTGGGATGCAAGAATTAAATTTAGTGCGTCAAGAGGCCGACTATTATGGAGATTGATAATGAGTCTTGCTGTTGGTATTGTTGGTTTGCCCAATGTTGGTAAGTCTACCCTTTTTAATGCATTGACGCGTGCTCAGAATGCTGAAGCCGCAAATTATCCTTTTTGTACGATTGAACCCAACAAAGCGACGGTACCGGTTGCGGATCATCGTGTTGAACGACTCGCTGAACTTTGCAAGAGTGGTCGCATCCTTCATGCAACGGTGGACTTTACGGATATTGCAGGACTCGTTCGCGGAGCCTCTAAGGGTGAAGGGCTCGGCAACCAATTTCTTGGAAACATTCGTGAATGCGATGCGATTCTTGAGGTTGTGCGTTGTTTTGATAATGATGACGTTGTTCATGTGGAAGGTTCGGTCGACCCGATTCGTGATATTGGTATTATTGAGACAGAACTCGTTCTAGCGGATATGCAGAGCCTTGAAAAGCGCCTCGATCGCATCAGCCGTCAAGCGCGTGCCGATAAAGCGCTCGCAAAGGAAGTCGAGGCGATGAAAGCCCTTCAAGCGCACTTGGATAGCGGTGCGCCTGTGCGGACCTTTGTTTGTGACGATGCCGATGCGATTGCGCCGTGCCGTAAGGAACTCCATTTCCTCACCGATAAACCTGTGATTTATGTCGCCAATGTAGGTGAAGGCGACCTTGGTCAGCCGGATAATCAACATGTGCAAGCATTGAAGGCACATGCCGTTGCCAATGGGTGCGACACCGTGACCATTTGTGCGGCGATGGAAGCCGACTTGATTGGTCTCTCCGAAGCTGAACAGCAAGACTTCCTCTCCTCCTATGGTTTGGAAGAGTCCGGCCTTGATATTACAGTGAAAAAGGCGTACCACACCCTTGGCTTGCAAAGCTTCTTCACCGCAGGCCCAATGGAAGCGCGTGCGTGGACCATTCGTCAAGGGTGGACAGCACCCAAGGCCGCAGGTGTGATTCATACCGATTTTGAACGCGGATTCATCCGTGCGGAAGTCGTTTCGTATGACGATTTCATTGCACTTGGCGGGGAATCCCATGCACGCGAAAAAGGCCTCTTGCGCGTTGAAGGTAAAGAATATGTCATGCGTGAAGG
>JAUNQZ010000086.1:0-1881 GCA_030535915.1 bacterium | reverse complement strand
GTTTAATGTCTAATTTTTTTTCTTGTTTAATGTCTAATTTTTTTGAGAAGGAATTTTACGATGTCGATGCGATATGAATTGCCAAAGACTTCTAAAGGTTCTAGTTCGTTTATCCAAACACTCTTTATTTGGGGGGTGCCGATTTTTATTTGGTTGTTGTTAATTCTTTGGTGGTGGTTTGCCTCGGGTGAAGAGACCCCCGCGGAAGGTGTTCCAACGCAACCGCAAGCGCATTTGCAACAAGCGATTGCAACGCCTACACCCCCCATGACAACACCGGACACACCGCCTGAGGTAAAGCAAAACCCTCAAGCCAATATCACACACATTGCACCTTCTTCCTATGACTTCTCGGGTGCACGAACCGATATTCCCGGTGTCGACACCGCCATCTGTCGAAGTGGTATTGTTGTTGATGTTGATCAGCATCGTGTGCTTTGGGCGAAGGATGCGAACAAGGCGGTGCCGATTGCTTCAATGACAAAGATGATGACGCTCTTGCTTATTGAAGAAGCCATCGCCAAAGGCACCATCCAGCGTGACACGGTAATTAAAGTGACAGACGCGGCTTATCGTATCGGTGGAACGCAAGTTTGGTTGGACCCGAAAGAAAGTTTCCCATTGGCGGATTTGACAAAGGCGATTGCCATTCGTTCGGCGAACGATGCGGCGTATCTTGTCGGTGAATATCTTGCGAGTGGGAATGTGGATGCATTCGTTCAATCCATGAATGATCGTGCCAAAGCATTGGGGATGAAGAATACCTATTTTTATGATCCGCATGGGTTAGGGGATAAGAAAAAGAAAGAACATAATACCTCCTCTGCTTATGACATGGTGCTTTTGGGAGAACGTCTCCTCGCGTATCCCGAGATTATGAAGTTGACGTCTACGCGTCTTGATACCTTCCGCAATGGTAAGACGCAATTACGCAATAGCAATAATCTTGTCTTTAATCGTATGGAAGGTGTCGATGGTTTGAAGACGGGTTATACGGATGCTTCGGGCTTCTGTGTGACCTTCTCCGTGAAGCGAAATGGACGTCGTTTCCTGGGTTGTGTGACGGGCTTTAAAAAAGCCAAACTGCGTGACCAATTCTGTGAGAAGTTGATTGATTGGGCGACACAAGCCGACTAATGCATCGTTCCATCGATGGGCGAGCGCTTCGCAACGTTCTTTTATTTGGATGTTAAAGCTGGAGAAACTCAAATGCTGATGCGTAGACTCTTTGTTGTTTTCATCTTTGCGGGGAGTTTGCTTTGCGGTTGCGTAGCCTCGGTTGAGAGCCGCATTCAATCGCGACAAGCGATTTTTGATGCGTATCCAGCAGACGTGCAAGCGCGTTTAAAGCGTTCACAGATTCGTTTGGGTGATGATCAAGATGCGGTATGGATTGCCTTTGGTGCGCCGACAGAGAAGCACTATCGGATTGATCAAGAGGGGCGCGTTGATATTTGGGTTTATAAGTATCTCACGCATGACCCCGCCTTAATGCAACCGGTGCGTCCGGTCTATCGCGATGTGGGCGGACGTTTGCGAGGCGATTATTATATCGACGATACACCCGAATATGTGTGGAAAGAATCCCTCCGTGTTGAGTTTAAGAATGGTCGCGTAATAACCCTCCAGGGAATCGATTAACAGAAGCCTGATTTGAAAACGCAACAAGACGAAATGAAACGCTTTATCGATGAAAACGCATCCGCAAGGGTGCGTTTCATTTTGAAAGCGCTCAACCTCCCTTTGAGTTGAAAAACCATCGCCATTTCTAATTATAGGGAAGAAGAGAAAAGAACGCGAAACCTAACGATGGGATAGTAATCTGTACAAAAAAGAAGAAAAACTTATTGTTCTTTAATTTAGTATTGGATGTGTTAAAAC
>JAUNQZ010000085.1 GCA_030535915.1 bacterium | reverse complement strand
ACAGTTTCTGCACCTAATGTAAATCCACCGATGTATAACGAAGAAATAAAAAAGTTTAAAGGTCCGTTTTGGAATGGTCTTACCGATAAAATAACTCTTTGGACCGTTGACTCGGAATGGTCGGATAATCGCATTGAAGAAAACTATCAGTTGTCTGTTGTTCGTGATTTGACATTACTCAATAACTATATTAATGATGTTATTTTAAGTGAACATGATTATGCTTATCTTGCCGAAAAAGGATATATATCTGTAAGTGGTAAACCTGATGAAATATTCAGAACCACTTTGAGAATTGTCTATATCAAAGATGAGAAATCATACAAAAAGCTTTTATCTGTCGGTGATGAGATTAAAGAAAAGTATAAAGAAGAATTTGAAAAACTCAAAGCACCATATATAAACGCTGTTCTTCAAAGTACACCGAAGCATTTACAAAAAATGAGAATGTACGGTTTACAACATATTTCCTACAGCGATGCATGGTTTATCTTGCATTGTTTAAAAGAGCTTGTAAGTAATGGCAAATTAAAATTACCTACAGAAAAACAAAAACAGTCACTGATGACAGTATTGTTCAATCAGTAATCAATAATAATTTTAAACACTTGTTACTTTAAAAGTAGCAGGTGTTTTTTATATGTAAAACTCCATTTTCGTAATATGAATACTGCGACACATTTTTCAAAGGCTGTTTTAAATCAGGTAATTCTGGTAGGTTTCCAAAATGGGAACCTACCAACATTATATATCAAACATTTTTAAGAAAGGAAGTGTTAATCTTCAACATTCGTGACAGCCCCATATTTTTATCCAACGCCTGAAAGGGCGTTTTTTTATTGCCCAAAATTAAAATCTTAAATCTAAAAATCTATTTAAAGGAGTAATCAAAAATGAAAAAATTTAATGATGTATTTATCATCGGTATTGACCATGGATATGGCAATATCAAAACAGCAAACCACTGTTTCAAAACAGGCATAATGGCTTATGAATCTGAGCCTTTATTCACAAAGGATATGCTTGTGTGGAACGGTAAGTATTATCTTATTGGCGAGGGACACAAGGAGTTTCTTCCCGATAAAATCAGGGATGATGACTATTTCGCTCTCACCCTTGTTGCAATCGCAAAGGAGTTAAGTGCAGAAAACTTAACGGAAGCCACAGTTCACATTGCTGCAGGTCTGCCACTTACTTGGACAGCCGGGCAGAAAGAGAGCTTTAAAGCCTATCTCACCAAACACGATGAGGTAACTTTCACTTGGCAACACACCGAGTACAAAATCAAAATATCCGGTGCAAGTATATATCCGCAGGGGTATGCGGCGGTTGCAGAGTTTGGCTCTGCAATGTCGGGTGTGAATATGGTTGCTGATATTGGCAATGGTACAATGAATGTTTTGTATATGATTGACGGCAGACCGCAATCGGGTAAGATGTACACGGAAAAGTTTGGCACCTATCAATGTACTCTTGCTGTTCGTGAACTCTTTATGCAGAAAACGCAGAGAGAAATCTCCGACTATATCATTGACGAGGTTCTTTGCAATGGTACGGCAAATGTTGTGCAGTCGGATATGAAAATCATCAAGTCAGCCGTTAGCGATTATGTCAAGGATATTTTTCGCAGGCTTCGTGAACACGGATATGATGAAAACACAATGATGCTGTATATCACAGGTGGTGGCGGTTGCCTTGTAAAGAATTTCTATAAATTCAACGCTGACCGTGTTCGCCTTGTTGACGATATTTGTGCCGCCGCAAAGGGGTATGAATATATGGCAGAGCTTCAGATGAAATCAGGTAGGATATGAGCAATCGCAGACTGAATGTAAGATTTAATCTTGATAACCCTGACGAGAAAAAAGCAAATGATTATTTAGATAACCTTGCAAAAAGCGATAAGCAATCACGAAACAAATTTATCGTTCGGGCAGTTATTGAAAAGATTGAGTCTTTTGACAATCCGAGAGATTTTACACTCCAAGACATCCGTGCAGTTCTCTGTGAAGAATTGCGGGATGTTTCTTTTGTTTCTTCGGCACAGCAACCAACACAGACGGTAAACAAGGAACTGACGGAAGAGCAACAGCAGAAAAACGATGCGGAAACCTTGGCTTTTCTTGAATGCTTTTAATGAGCCAAAACACCTGATTTTTGGCTCAAGGAAGTTAAAATGCAAAAAAATATGAGCCATTGTGGCTCAATGATTTATACGTGAAATCATAAACCTATAAGCACAGGAGTTGTTTTATGCAAAGCAGAACACACACGGATGGGACATACAGAAAACTGACAGGTTTACCTGTTAGGTGTATGTCCTATACCGTAACAGGCAGGGCATTTGTGTGCCAACAAATGCCCTCGTTTAAAGGGACACCCCTTAAAATCCCCGTATGAAAGGCAGGTGAAATTTTGAAAGATGTAAGAATAGTAGCAAGAGTTACCGAGAAAGAAAAAGCAAAGATTTCAAAACTTGCAAAAAGCTGTGGCTTATCAACAACAGAATATATCCGTCAAAGGGCATTAGGATTTGAACCGAGAACAGTTCTTCCTGATGCCTTTTTTCATTTCTGTGAAAAGGTTGATGAACTTATGGAGCAAAACCTCGGTAACGATGTAAACAGCAAAATCATTGAGCTTATGGCAATGCTCGAAAACGAACTAATAAAACCAAGAAAGGAGGATGTAACACGGCAGTTACAGGATTCTGGCCCGTAAAAGGCAAGCTCAAAGCAGTAATTGATTATGCTGAAAATCCCGATAAAACTATTGACCGTGAATATGTTGATGCAGATTTGTACGCGACACTCCAATATGCCGAAAATGATAACAAAACCGACGAAAAACTTTATGTAAGTGGTATTAACTGTTCAAAGCATTTTGCTTATTCTCAAATGATAGCTGTTAAAAAGAAGTTCGGTGAAAGAGGCACAAATATTGCTTATCACGGATTTCAAAGTTTTGCTGAGGGCGAAGTAACACCTGAAGAATGTCATGAAATCGGTGTTGAAACTGCAAGGAAAATGTGGGGAGAAAAATATCAAGTAATCGTCACTACACACCTTGATAAACAAAATCATCTGCATAATCACTTTGTAATAAACAGCGTTTCATTCAAGGATGGTAGTAAATTCCGTAACAAAATCGAAGACCACATCAGGCTTCGTGAGATTTCTGATGCCATATGTATTGAAAGGAATAAAACAGTTTACAAGGATGCACCTTTTTATGGTAGTCAGAAAAAGGAATATTGGCTTCATAAAGACGGTAAGCAAAGCCACAGAGATATGTTAAAGGAAGATATGGAATTATGTCTTTCCCTTGCAACAAGTTGGGACAAGTTCAGAACAATATTAGCCTCAATGGGATATGAGATTGATTACAAAAGACTTACCGTAAAAGCAAAGGATTGGGAAAGAGGAATAAGGCTTAAAAATCTCGGATATACAGTTGAATATATGGAAGAAAGATTTCATCAAAATCTTTACAGCAATTCCAATCGTTTGGAATGGAATAACTACTTTGTTTCAAGGCGTAAGTATTTCCCACTTGAAACAATGGCAAATCAATTACAGTTCAGCATTGAGCACAGTAAAAAGCCTGATAAGATTTTCGTTGATACAATGTTTCTTTTGATAATTATGATTTTTCAGCTAATTAAGGAAGTTGCAGATGCAATGCTCTTATCACCTGAAATGAGACACGCTGCAAAAGACATTAAAGAATATATTGCTGATTATCATTTTCTGACCGATAACAAAATCCACACAACCGATTATTTAGCAGTAACCATTGATGAAACAAAACTTAAAATCACAGAGCTTGAAGAAAAAAGAAGTAAAGCAGACAACAAAAAACGCAGAGCAAAAACGCCTGAAGAAAAAGAACAATACAAAGCTTTGCGAAAAGAATTGACTAAAGAAATAGCCCCTCTACGGCAGAGGTTAAAACAAGCCGAAAAGATATATGAAAAATCTCCGCACTTATATGAGCTTTTACAAAAAGAGCATCAAGCGGAAATTAACAAGATTAAACAAATCGATCCACAATACAAAAGCTATAACCGTTAATGTATAAATTTGGTATAGCAGTCAAAAATAACTAAGGAAAGGAGAATGTTTTATTTGACAAACAATATTAATCTTAATGAATTTCGCAATATGGAAATTTGCGATTATGATAAAAATACACTCGTTGATTTAAGAGATATTACAGTTGATAAAAGTCAATCTGTTTATGAACGCTTTGAAAGTTTTATGATGCAGGTAAGAAACCCTTATCTTTTCAAAGTTGGTGATGTGGCAGTTAAGGTTGCTTATGGTGACGGAAAAGATTTTAGTAAGGCTTTCGGCGAAGCTGTGGCATTGGCTTAAATTAACAACAAAAAAATTATAAAATCAATTGCAAATCAAGCGGGTGTGTGCTATAATCAATTCGTAAGAATTTTCAGCATACGTCCGCTTGGTCTATTTACAGACTAAACGGAGGTTATATTATGCATAGCAAATATAAAGATTATTTGGAGCAGCCTCAGAAGTCATTTAAGACCTGGAAGGCTGCTCTTTATATTCGTCTATCCCGTGAGGATGGCGATAAAACAGAGAGTTATTCAGTTACCTCTCAACGTGAAATTCTGAAAGAATATCTTAAACTTCATCCCGATATTGAATTCGGCGATTTTTATATTGATGACGGTTGGAGTGGAACAAACTTTGAACGCCCCGATTTTACAAGAATGATGGAGGATATTTACGCAGGAAATATTAATTGTGTAATTGTTAAAGATTTGTCTCGTTTCGGCAGAAACTATACAGATTCCGGTAACTATCTCGATAATGTTTTTGTAAGACTCAATGTTCGTTTTATTGCTATGAACAACGGCATTGATACCTTTTCGAATAATATGAACGCTGCAACACAATGTATTTCGGTTGGTGTCACAAATGTTATTAACGAAAGCCTTGCTGCAACAACATCCGTAAATGTTCGTGGCACTCTTAATGTAAACAGAGCACAAGGCAAATTTATAGGTTCTTTTCCTACCTATGGTTATCTCAAAGACCCTCAGGATCATCACAAGTTGATTATAGATGAGCAAACAGCACCTGTCATAAGGCAGATTTATGATAGTTTTATTTCAGGAAAAAGTATTATCGGCATTGCAAAGGAACTTAATGCACAAGGAATACCTAATCCATCAGCGTACAAAAAGTTAATCGGTTTTAAATATCATCATCCTACGGGAAAAAGCAATGATGGTTTGTGGCATGACAGTTCCATAAGACGAATTCTTCAAAATGAAATGTATATTGGTAATATGGTACAGGGTAAAAATACAACAATCAGCTATAAAATCCGCCAATGCAGAGCAATTCCCAAAGAAGATTGGATTATTGTTGAAGGTACACATGAACCGATTGTTGATAAGGAAACCTTTGATAAGGCTCAATCCCTTTTCAGAAAAAGCATACGTTCATCACCTGTAAAAAAGGAAGTAGATTTGTTTTCCGGCCTTGTACGTTGTGCTGATTGTCACAGAATAATGAATAAGAAAACAAACCATCACTCTTACGGAACCTATCGCTATTACAGATGTATGACAAGGCGTAAATTGAGTGAAGATGCTTGCACAAATCATACAATAAGAATTGATAAGTTGGAAGAAGCTGTACTTGTTACCTTGCAAAAAATGGTTGAAACAGCCGTAGAACTTGATGAAATTCTTTCTGTAATTAACAATAGCAGTAAAAGAGTAAAAGAATCCGATCATATTCAGAAGATGATTACAGCCGAAAAGGCTGAAAAAGAAAAGAGTATGAAATTGATGATTGAACTTTACCCTGATTTCAAAGAAGGTAATATTACAAAGGAAGAATATATGCTTCTCAAAGCTAACTTATCAGAAAAAATTGAGATGATAGATAAAAATATTGCAAGTCTTACAAAAACTGCCGAGGAATACAAAAGTGGAATCGGTAGCGAAAATGAGTTCATTTCCCATTTCAAGCAGTATGGAAATATTAAATCTCTCAATCGTCCCATGGTAGTTGAATTGATTGACGAAATCCTCGTTCATGAAGGTGGAAATATAACAATTAAATTCAAATTCAAAGATGCATACGAGAGAATTATTGAATATATTGAAATGAATAAAGATGTTGCACCGAAAAAGAAGAAAAAATCAGCGTAATCTTGTCGTTGG
>JAUNQZ010000084.1 GCA_030535915.1 bacterium | reverse complement strand
TTACTGCTCTGAGTACATCGTTCCCGCACTGCTCAAACGCCGCGTGGCTTGCCTCACTTCGCTCGAATGAGGAATGCGGAAGGAGGAATGAGGAATTGATTTCGCAGTGCTAACGCACCTCATAATCTTTTCGCATCTTTGGGGGCTTTTTTCGCTCCTATCCTCATATTTAGGGCTGCTGTTATGGGATCGATTTACCAGAAGAACCAAAGGGAACGCTGAAAAAGTGTTGGGCGAAGCCCATCGCGTACGCTTTTTGCAGCGTTACCCCTTTTGCGTCCTTGCGGTGAAAAAACAAGCGGCTTGGCCTCGCGGCCTGAGCGACCCGCACACAAGGTTTGCTGTATTTCCGTGGGCGAAGCCCCTAGCGAACGGAAATATCAGCAAACCCCTCGCGTTCCTAGCGTTTAAATCCCGAGCGAAGCGAGCCATATCCATTTTCGTGGTTTTCCTGGTTTAATCAGTCGCTTCAAGCTGTTGCAAAAAGGGCGCTTTTTTGGTATAATCATACATGTTTGAAAGGCTAGTTAAAGAATGGGAAACGTGGACTTTACAATCTGTGATAACTATGCAAAACGAATCAATGCAATGCGCCCTTTCCCCAAAGAAACATTGCGATCATTGCGTAATTATTATCGAATTGGTTTAGCTTACACCAGTAATGCGCTTGAAGGCTCTTCATTGACGGAGAGCGAAACAAAGGTTGTCATTGAAGATGGTTTAACGGTCGGAGGAAAACCCTTACGCGAAATCTATGAAGCAACCGGACATGCCACTGCCTACGACTTCCTTTTCTCCCTTGCAAAAGACCAACCTCTAACAGAAGACATCCTCCTCAAACTCCATGCCCTCTTCTATCAAAAGATTGACGCAGAAAACGCCGGCGTGTGGCGCACCGTACGCGTCTTTCTCTCAGGCTCTCGAAAAGTCCTTCCCGCACCCGAAGAAGTCCCCGCTTTAATGCAAGCACTCATACAGTGGATCGCAGAAAACGAACACACCTATCACCCTGTAGAATTCGCCGCACGTTTACATCAAAAATTTGTTTACATCCATCCCTTTGTAGACGGAAATGGACGCATGGCACGCCTCTTAATGAATTTTGTGTTGATGCGAGCAAGTTTAACGCCAGCCATTATTCCCCCCATCTGCCGACATGAATATATTTTGACATTAGACCAAGCAGACAAAGCCATCCATCCCTTTATAGCCTTTATCCGCGACCGAGTGATTGAAACACAAAAAGAACTCCTTCGCCTCTTCGGTCAATCCATCGAAATCTAAACGACGTTTCAACCGCAAAAGCACAAAAAACGACCCACCCCAAGTTTATTCGCCACCGCTCATATGCGTGGGGCGCTCACTATAAAATCCATGAGGTGCGATAGCACTACCGCTGTTTGTGTTCCCCGGCCGCTTGCGGCTGGGAGTGTTCTGCGTATAACACAAACCCTAAAAATATACCGGAGCGATAGCGACAGCCATATCCATCGATTACGCTCAAGGCCGCGAGGCCAAGAATTCTCGCAGGTTTCGCGGGGACGAGAATTGCACTGCTCAAGACCGGGGCTGTATACAAGCGCATTACTCTGCATTCACATCGAGTTTGTGATACTCATAATAAGTAAAAACGCGCTTCCCCTTACAGCGTTCACACTTCGGCTTATTCTGACTCAACTTCTTCAACTGCGTACGCGTTGAATCCGACGACAACATCTTTCTCCGCGATTGCTTTTGATTTTTAATTGACTGAACCATTTGATTATACTTCGCCTGATTCACCCCCGACCCTTCACACACCTTACACTCCACCTTATGCGTTGGCAACTTCACCAAAAAGGTCGCCACCCCCGCCTTATACGCATAATACAAATCCTTCGCCGAAGCCATCCTCCAAGCATTCGCCTCCTCCTCAGGAAGCATGCGATACGTCGAATATCCAATCGGCACCGTCACCTTAAAAGAATAACGATTCTCCGGTAAAATACCACACGGCACAAGATCTCGAGGTTCAAACGACATCCCCTCCGGCACCTTCACATAAGCCTTCGGCGAATTTGTCTCCTTCACAATCGTCACCCGATACACACCCTCAGCCACCGCCTCAATAATTTCCAGGTTCGCCTTTGTAGGAATCGACTCCGCCTCCTTCGTCGCCCAACGCACGACCATATTACAACTCTCCACCAACCCCTTTGTCTTTACCAACGTATTCTTTCCATCCACCACATGCACATAATAATTCCCACACAACTGCTCCTCTGCAATTTTAATGAACTCCTCCCGATCCATCGAGACACTCTCCGGCAAACGGAACGACCGCACCAACACATCATGATCCCCTCCCAATGCCAACTGCGCACGCGCCACCATTCCAAACCCAACAACAAACACCATCAACAATAATTTCTTCATAATCCACCTTTCAACATAACAGGACCCCTAGAGTATACCACAAAACAAACCCCGGCTCAAGACCGGGGAGAAATGCGTTATTCACCCTCGATACTTAACAAACGAAACTCATCCAACAAAAGATGCTTCTTCCCCTTACACGTCTTACACAGCGGCTTATTCTTTTGAGCCTTTTGCAACTTTTCATCCATTGAAGAAGAAGATGTCTTCTTCCTTTGCTCCCTCTGCTTAATTGAAGCTACAATCTTTTCATACCGCTTCTCATCAATACCACCCCCCTCACATACAGGACAGACCATCCGACGCGTTTCCGTCTTCACTAAAAATGGATACCCCGCTTGATACGCGCGATATAAATCCTCCGCCGTCGGCTTCCGCCATGCAGCACATGTAGCCTCCGGCAACATCTGATATCCCTTCGCACCCATTGGCACCTTATCCTTCAGCATCGAACGCTTCCGTGGCACCACCCCACAGGTTACAATCTCTCCCGGCGTATATGTCATCCCCGACAAAACCTCAACATACACCAACGGCAAACGTCTCCATTTCGTCTTTGGCTCAAGCTGCGTTGCAGTATACATCCCCTCGTCCACCTTTGCGACCATCTCCAATGTCACCTCTGTGGGAACAACCACACCTGTCGGCTTACAATTAATCAAACCAAAAAGCCCCTCTTCCCAACGCTTTATCTCCACCAACGACCATTTCCCCTCCTTTGAATAGAGATAATATCGGTCACATAATTGCTTTTCTGCAATCTCCTTAAATGCATCCTTCTCCACCGACATCGTTGTTGGCAAACGGAACGAACGCGTTAAGACCTCTCGCTGCACCTGTAGCACCGACTGTGCCGACACTTCCCCCACTATTCCAAACCCAACCACAAACAACATCAACAACAACTGCTTCATAATCCACCTTTCAACATAACAGGACCCCTAGAGTATACCAAAAAACAAACCCCGGCTCAAGACCGGGGCGGAAAAGATTGTGCGATGACATTCAATTGATTCGCGAGAGCTTCAAATGGACAATTCAAATCAAGCGTCCGAAGAATAAATTTATTCCCAGAGAGTGTATATTGGCTTTGCGGTTGAAAATCTTCTGCCGTCTTTGCATAAAGGAGCATCCCTGAGACCTCCGCTTCAGGAAACGCCACCTGCTTATTCTTTACATAGGTAAAGATTTGATAGAGATGAGCCGAACGAGCCTTTGGTGTATCATATCGCGATTGAGCATTCTCCGCATAATACTTTGCATCAATGATAAGAATCTTATTCCCTTTCGAGAGCGTAATATCACTTCGCATCTGCGGTAAAAACCCATCATCCTCTCCATCCATAATAGCCCAATCAATATGTTGAGCCGATGCATTCAATTCTGGGAAGTGCTTCCTATAATACTCCAGGATAAACCGTTCATACAACCGCGCCTTATGCTCATCATCAAAATCCAACAACTCAATTGTCCCCTCACGCTTCGACTGAATCATCCCTGTCAGCACGAGTTTACAAATCGCCACCAACATTTGATAGCTTTGATTATTACGATTAAAACGACACCCCCAATTAATATGGGCATGCTCCAATACCTCCACACCCTCGAAATACAACAACAAATTTCGCAATTGCTTTTTTCGTTCAATAGCAATCTTACACTTAAGCAACCACACCATTGTTGTTTTAAGAATCCGATTCAAATAACAATCCGTCGTAAACTCATCAAACGAGCAAACCATCCGCTGTTGCAATAAATGCTTCGGTTGCATTGACGCCGTCAATTCAACCTTACCTCTCAAACACATTAAAGGCGCCGTTTCGTTTTGATAATCTCGCCCCAGCCCACGACGCACCTGAATTGCAATCCCCTTACAAAGAATCGCCGCCAACAAATCCGCAGCATTCTCAAAGGCTTCCGCAGCACACTTCACATATTCACGTTCCTGTAACACCCGAAACGCATACGCAAGCATATAATAGAGATTATGAATCGGAATCATTGAATTGCCTGCAACAACGCCGCGCGCCATTCCTTGACCTTATCCGCCTCATCAAACCAATACTCTTCAATCAACGGTATCAACTCATACCGCACCAACGTCTCCAGCCAAGCTTCATCTTTCGCCTTCGGATGACAGAAATAGCTATGCCCAATGCAAAAGCCCTTCCCCAACACCCCATCCATTGCAATCGCCTCATTCAAGCGACCCACCACCTGAATCAAACGATTCAACTTTGCGTTCCCCACCGCTTCAAGATATGCCTTAAACTGCGCCTGCTCAAACGCTGGCATAAACTCATAAAATGCAAATCGACGACGCAACGCATAATCCAACATCGCCAAACTTCTATCCGCCGTATTCATCATCCCGATGATATAGACATTCTCCGGCACATTAAACAAGACATTCGAATACAACAAAGGCAACCGCTCCAAACGTTTATCCCGTTCAATCAGCATAAACAATTCGCCAAAGATTTTACTCAAATTCCCACGGTTAATTTCATCAATGATAAAGACATACTTTCGTTCTGGATCCGCCGCAGCCGTTTTACAAAACGTATAAAAAGGCCCTTGCTGCAACTTAAACCCACCACCATCAACCGGACGATACCCCTCAATAAAATCCTCATAACTATAACTCTGATGAAACTGAATCATCTTCACCCGAGACGCATCACACCCCCCCAACATCGCATACGCCAAACGCTTCGCCACAAACGTCTTACCCACCCCCGGGGGTCCCTGCAAAACAAGATTCTTCTTATTCTCTAACAACGCCAACAACGTCTCATACCCCTGCTCATCCACGAAGACCTCACGCAAGAAATCCTCCTTAGTATAAGCCAACGCATCCTCCTCCAACGCCTCCTCCGTAACAACCTCATCAACCTCCGGAATCAACGCCGCATCCGCCTCAAGCGCCTTCTTCTGCAACGCCTTCTTTTCTTGCTTAACCTGAGCATTAATCGCCATAGCCATTTCCCAAGCCGCATACGAGAAATCACAAAAATTCGGATACCCCACCGACGGCAACACCTGATGCAATCGATCAATCAAAGCCAAATAAACCTCACCCGCAGGAGGCATATTATCATAAGACTCCACTTCAGTAACGACATCATCCGGCAAATACGATAACTGACGCTCAGCCATCATCGCCGCAATATCATTTTCTTTCCCATTCTGCAACAACCAACGATTAATACTATCCAAACTCAAATAAACCTGCGGACGTATCCAATACAACCCCATCGTGATATTCCATCGAATACTCTTTTGAGTTAAAACTTGGTTATAGGTTGCAATAAATCGCTCACGATTCCCCTCCGAAGCTTCCTTAGCATAATTTAAAGCCGCCTCAAAGACCCTCCATAAATTTTCAATATCATCCTCTTGACGAGCACCATAAAAATAATAAAACGTTGCCTTCCGATTATCCGCAATGGGTACACCACAAAAAACTGTTGGCGGCGCCTCATTCATCTCCAAAGCACTCGCAAAAGCCAAACACAGCCGAGCACGCTTCTCCTGCGTCAATCCCTTAGTAAACAACGCAAACACCGTAAAAGGATCAATATCAAACGGCTCTATCCCCTGTCGCTCTAATAAAGCCAAGTGAACATCCGCCTCCGCAAAAACCCGCTTAATAATCTCAATCAATCCCTTACGATTATTTCTAAACGCACACAACTTATCTGCAAATGCTTCATAAAAAGGAATCCACGAAAAACGATTATCCATACCAACCTTCCTTTCAGTGGAAAGTATTATAACATATTTTTTCTATAAAACCAGAAATAAAACGCCGCAGATT
>JAUNQZ010000013.1 GCA_030535915.1 bacterium | reverse complement strand
CCATTGCCGAAGGGGTTGGATGAGGATGCGGTCATTCGTACGATTGCGCCGGAGAAGGATGTGGATGGCTTTACGCCTGTGAATGTGGGGAAGATGCTTATTGGGCAGGAGTGTTATTTGCCGTGTACGCCGCATGGGATTATTCAGATGCTGTTGCGTTCTGGAACGGAGACGAAGGGTGCGCATGCGGTGGTAATTGGTCGTAGTAATATCGTTGGGAAGCCTGTGGCGGCATTGTTAGCGCGTAAGGCTGAGGGCGGAAATGCGACGGTTACGTTGTGTCATACCGCGACGAAGGATTTGGCGACTTATACGCGTCAGGCAGATATTTTGGTGGTGGCATCGGGTCGTCCAAATACGGTTACGGGAGAGATGGTTAAACCGGGAGCGGTTGTCATTGATGTTGGGGTGAATCGCGTGCCGTGTGAAACGACGAAGACGGGGTATCGCTTGTGTGGGGATTGTGATTTTGATTCTGTAGCGGCGGTTGCCTCGAAGCTTACGCCTGTACCTGGAGGCGTGGGTCCGATGACGATTACGATGCTTTTGGAAAATACTTATCAAGCAGCCTATCGAACAGTGGAGAAGCAGTCATGACGAGCTCAGATATCATTTGTTTAGGGCCGGCGCCTTTGTCTCGTAATGAGAAAGGGATGTTGCAGACACGCATCGGCACGATTTTCTTACGGACGCCGGGGCTTGTGACGATTAAGGGCATTCATGCGATGCAGCGTATGGCATGGATTAACGAACTCAATAAGCGTCGTGAAGCAGCATCTTTGCCTCCCTTGACCGATGAAGAGATTGATGCGGAAATTGCAGAGAGTGTAGACTTGCTCTTTGATGAGAACTATGCGCTCATTCGTCCGGATCCGAATAATATGATGTTAGCGATTCGTGGCGATATCTTCTTACAGCAATTTGTCTCTAAGCGAAAGATTCGTTATCTCAACATTCAGAACCGCAATGTGCGTGATGCGTTGCGTTTGCGTGGTGAAGCATGGCGTATGGCGCCGGTGCCGCGGTTTGAAGAGGAGATTCGCTCGCTGATTGCCTCCTCGCGTGTGGGGATCAATGGGCCAGCGATTTATTATTACAACCACTTGACGGGTACGCGTTTCTTAACGCTTGATAGTTTCCGCTCGATTGGGAAGTTACCCGTAGAAGAAATGCGTGCATTGCTCGTTGAAATCCAGAAGAATCTCCAGGCGTACAATCGTTTTGCGAATCCCGAGATTGACTTCCTCCCCTCCAAGGTTATGCCGGTTGCACTCTTTGCAAAAGAACCTTTTGAGACGATGGATGCAACGCAATTAAAGCAGACCTATTTGCAGTTGCTTGAGACCTTTGATAAGAATGTTCCGGATGCCTTTTTGCGACAGGATAACATTGACAATGCCGATTGGCGAAAAGCGCTCTCGGCAGCGCTTATTCATCAAGGCAATGAAACGGGCGTCTCGGCGGTTATTGAAGGGCTCTCGCCCGAATTCTTCATGCAGATTGAATGGCTCCCTGGTGGACGCATGGAAGAAGGCGAACTCTTCTTTGATCCCATTTTTGCTGAAGCCGATAGTCACCCAGAGGATGAATCGCTTCAACGGCTTTGCGACCATCGCGCACGTGCGATCCTCTTTAACTACATCCGTGAGTACTCGCAGATTGAATATGTGAACATTGGTCGTACGCGGCGTTCCCTCTCTGGGCGTACGGGTCAAGGGCCTCGTGCCTCGGTTTACATTGTGGAGCTTAAGGAACGGCATCGTCCTCAACCGCAGGTAAAGATTATTCGCATTCAGCGTTGGACAGTGGCGTCGCATTTGGCCTCTGGGCATCCGCTATTGCAATCGATGATTGAAGCGGAAGACTACACGGATTATGTTATGGATCGTCGTTTAGGGGCACGACAGCTGGGGATGCACCTTCCCTCCATTATGATGCCGCGAACCTTCCGTGAAACGGTGCGTGATAGTTTTGGTTATGTCCATAATGTGTGGACGGGTTATTTTGAACGCGACTATATTCCTGGACGCGCGACCTCCAAGACCCCCGAATCCTTCTTTGCATCTGATGCCTTTAACCAAGCCTTCTTCCGTTTGTTAGGACAAGCGGCGGCGCCCAATCTCATTATTGGACGCGCCACGGTGGAAGGCGGCAAGACCATTTTTGATGATGGCGACGAGGTGATTTTGCTCAATGCCTTCCAATTGCCTGATCAGTTGATTCTTTCAGAACCTACGGGGTCCTTTGTGAATTATTCTCGACCCTATAGCGAAACAATTGGTGATTATGCAGAGGCGCTCAATAAGCGTAAACCCTTTATCACGAACTTTGAAGGTGCCGCGAATGCCTTTGTGCATGCCTTTGAAGATGAACTCTCGCGCATTCAGCGTATTTATCGTGATAGTCGTCAAGGGTTTGATATGCTCTTCCGTGATCGTCCGATGGATAGCAATGGGTCGATTTCGTATCGTTGGAAATGTATCCTCGCGCGACTCGATGCCGTTGATCCGCGTGCGATGGCAAAAGAACTCCGCAAGCACATCAACTTTGATTAAGGGTTATGGACATTCCGCCGTCTTTGACACGCACCGCACACCTCTTTGGAGATGCAACGATTGAACGCTTTCAACGCCTCCATATCCTTGCGATTGGGCTTGGCGCTGTAGGCGGTGCGGCGGTTGAAGCACTTGCGCGAAGTGGCATTGGTCAGCTCACCCTTGTTGATGGAGATGTCTTTGAGATTTCCAACCTCAATCGTCAACCCTTTGCAACGCAATCTGTACTCGGGCAACCCAAGGCGATGGTTACAGCGGAAGCATTAAAAGCAATTGCTCCAACATGTAAGACGACCGCCATCCAAACCTTTATTACTCCCGAAAGCGTTGATGCTCTTTTGACGCGTGTACAACCCGATGTCGTATTAGATGCGATTGATGATGTGCCTGCCAAGAAAGCCTTACTCATCCAATGTGTACAACGAAACCTTCCGACATGGTCGTCAATGGGGGCTGCGCGCAAATTTAATCCCGCCGATTTACGTGTAACCGACATCTCTAAAACAGAGGTTTGTCCACTTGCACGGAACCTTCGACAAGGGTTGCGAAAAGCTGGCATTCAAAAGGGTATCCGTTGTGTTTGGTCAAAGGAACTCCCCTCCCCTCACACGCCTGGCACATTGGGTTCGTTTATGCCTGTCACTGCAACCGCGGGACTTTTACTTGCAGCAGACATTCTCTCCCACTTCTCACAAACAGAATGCCTTTAAGCACATCGTCTTTTACTCGTGAGACAAAAAACCAACGGTCTGATGAACCGTTGGTTTCTTTTATTCGAATCCCGTCAATGATGCGGTGCAACGGTTTATACTTCTGCTGCAATGCGTTGCGAAAGATAGGTCTGGCGGTGGAGGTCCTCGGTCGCATGCAAAGCAATCGTAACGGCTTTTGGAGAACCAATCACAACCACCAATTTTTTCCCACGCGTGATTGCCGTATAGAGAAGATTTTTACGCAAAAGCTTAAAGTGTTGGGTGTGTAAAAGAATAATTACCGCAGGATATTCACTTCCCTGTGATTTATGAATACTTGTGGCATACGCAAGGACGAGTTCGTCAAGTTCATCATGTTTATATTTGACGACATGCTTACCATCATAAATAACAACAAGCTCTCGATCCTCTTTGTCAATATGCGTAACAAAGCCAATATCGCCATTAAAGACATCTTTGTTGTAGTCATTCGAGATTTGCATCACACGATCGCCAACACGAAAGACCGTCTCACCACGACTAAGTGCCTCACCCGTAGCATTAATCTTTGATTGAATGACCTGGTTCAAACGTTCGGTGCCCAGATCTCCCCGACGCATGGGTGTGAGAATCTGAATCTCCCGCAATGGGTCAAAACCGAACTTCGCGGGGATGCGTTCGGTCAGCATTTTCAACAATGTGCCTTGAATCATTTGAGGGTTTTCAAGTGGAATAAAGAAGAAATCCCCTTCCCCACCCGACGGAGGCAATTGGAACGATTCCCCCGCATTCACACGGTGAGCATTGCGGACAATGTATCCCCGCTTGTCTTGACGGAAGATGGTTTTTAAGCGAACGACGGGGATCTTATTTGAAGCAATGATATCCCCCAGCACATTCCCTGCTCCAACACTTGGAAGCTGATCCGTATCTCCCACAAGAATTACCTTTGCATGTGCAGGAAGAGCTTCGAGAAATTTCCGTGTAAGGGAAATATCCAACATAGAGCATTCGTCAAGGATGAAGACATCGCCCGGAAAAGGATTCTCCCGTCCATAGAGGAAGTGACCGGTAAGCGGTTGGAACTTCAAGAGGCGGTGGAGGGTCGTTGCGGCGAAACCCGTTGATTCATGCATGCGTTTTGCGGCACGACCGGTTGGTGCTGCAAGGAAGAGTTTTAAGCCACGAAGGGTCAAGATTTCACACAAGGCACGAATAATCGTTGTCTTACCCACACCAGGACCACCCGTGATGATGGACACTTTATTAGAAAGCGCCATTGCGAGTGCTTGCCATTGTTCACCCGCGAGGGAGAGATGCATCTGCGCCTCAGCCCAAGCGATGGCTTTGTCCGCTTGAATGGGGCGCCAAGGTTCCTTGCCATGCAAGAGCAACGCGATGCGTTTGGCTACAATGCATTCATCAACATAATGTTCACGCAAATAGATACGCTCGTCATCTGCAATAATCACGTTGCGTTCGATATCATGCTGGAGGGCTTCTGTAAGACGTTCGATTGGAATATCAAGCGCCTCATTTGCAGCAAGGAGGAGCGCGGGAGTTTTCAAGAAGAGATGTCCCTCATCCTCTGCTGCTGTCTTCAAACAATGCAAGAGACCCGCCTCCGCACGAATGAGTGAATCCTTCGGGATGCCCATCCCTAACGCAATGCGGTCGGCCGTGAGGAAGCCAATCCCTCGCACATCTTCCGCTAAACGATATGGATTTTGCTTCACAATCGCAATCGCATCGTGTCCGTAACGCTTCCAAATGCGCGTGCTCATCTTCGCACTAATGCCTTGACCTTGCAGGAAGACAAGTGTATTACGAGAGGCTTGTTCACCCTTTAGGGAAGACATTATCTTTTCGAGCGTCTTCTTGCCAATGCCACGGATTTCCGTAAGGCGTTGTGGCGTGTTGTCGAGGATATCTAGCGTCGCTTCACCAAAGGTATCCACAATAAGGCGTGCACTCTTTTGACCAATCCCAGGGATAAGACCACTACTCAAATAACGACAGAGACCTTCTGCCGATTTGGGAGCGACGCACGACAAGTTTTCAGCTTTGAACTGACGGCCATGACGGGGGTCTTCCACCCAAACGCCATCTGCAATGATTTCCTCGCCTTCCCAAGCCGTTGCACATTGACCCACAACCGTCACGCGACGCATATCAAAAACACCTTCACGCACAGGCTTTACAGAGAGAACGGTATACCCATTCTCTTCGTTACGATAAAGCACCGCTTCAACGGTTGCGTAAAGGCGTTCCATTGCGAGGCTTATTTCTTCGGGGGGATGACTTCTAACCAATAACCATCCGGGTCTTGGATAAAGTAAATTCCCATCGCTTCGTTTTCAAAACAGATACACCCCATCGCGGCATGTTTCGCATGTGCAGCCTCAAAATCTTCCGCCGTAAAGGCCAAGTGAAATTCTTCGTCGCCGAGATTGTAAGGTTCTGTGCGGTCACGCAACCAAGTGAGTTCAAGAACAAACGATGAAGCCCCATCAGAGAGGTAAACAATTTTAAAGCTACCATCTTCAGGATTGATTTCACGGCACGGTGTCAAACCAAGGGCATCCTTGTAGAATGCAAGACTACGCTCAAGGTTGAGCACATTGATATTAAAGTGATTAAAGGTAAACATAACTTTTCCTTTTGAGCACAAAAGCCCCACATCCAATGTTTGGATATAGGGCTTTGTCAATCATTACATACGTCTTACTCTTCGAAAATGGCTTCCAAAGAATCCGAGATGATTTCAAGCGCTTCCTCAATATTCTTTTCAGAGATGTTGAGCGACGGCAAGAAACGGACCACATGTTCACCCGCGGTGCAGCAGAGCACACCACCCATACGGCAAGATTCGACGACATCCTTTGCGGAGCCTTCCATCACCATGCCCAAGATGAGACCCTTACCACGGACTTCAAGAATCTGCGGATAAGTTTCCATCAAGGCTTCAAGGGCTTCACGGAATTGTTCACCGACCTTCTTCGCATTTTCGAGGAGGTTTTCTTCTTCAATCGTCTTCAAAACAGCAAGCGCTGCAGCACAAGCGCAAGGGTTACCACCAAAGGTCGAACCGAGCATGCCAGGCTTCATCATATCTGCCAAGTCAGGACGCACGAGTACAGCACCCAACGGCAAGCCGCCACCCAAAGCCTTTGCGAGGGTGAACATATCAGGCTTCACTTCGGTCTGTTCCCAAGCAAAGAGCGAACCTGTACGACCCATACCGGTTTGGATTTCATCCATCAAGAGGAGGAGGTTGTGTTCCTTACAGAGGGCTTCAACACCCTTCAAGAATTCAGGGGTTGCTTCAATCACGCCACCTTCACCCTGGATAGGTTCAAGCATGATTGCGACGGTGCGTTCGTTGATCACGGCCTTAACCGATTCAACATCGTTGTAGTCGGCATAAGCAAAGCCAGTCGGCATCGGGTCAAAACCCTTTTGAATCTTTTCCTGAGCGGTTGCAGCGCACATCGCCAAGGTACGGCCATGGAAGCCCTGGTGGAAAACGATGACTTCATAGCGACCACCATTTTCAGCGCCCCACTTACGAGCAATCTTCACCATGTTTTCGTTTGCTTCAGCACCCGAGTTCGTGAAGAACGACTTGTAGCCGCCGGAAGCCTTTGAAAGCTTCTGAGCCAAGATGGCCATGTTGGGGTTATAGAAGAGGTTCGACGAGTGAACAATCGTGCTTGCTTGTTCTGTAATCGCCTTAACCACCGCAGGATGGCAGTGACCGCAAGCCAATGTCGCAATACCAGAGGTCAAGTCAATGTACTGCATGTTCTCAATGTCGACCACCTTGCTACCGCTACCAGAAACGATAGCCACATCAGGGGTGTACACCGGAACGATGCATTGTTCGTAAAGGGATGCAATATCATTCGTCTTGTTACTCATCGGCTTTAATCTCCGTACCTACGCCTTGTTTCGTAAAAATTTCGAGCAGGAGAGAATGAGGCATACGCCCATCAATCAAGTGGACGCGTTGAACTCCCGCCTCGATTGCTTCGACACAACTATCGATTTTCGGTAGCATGCCGCCGCTGATGACACCCTCATCCTTCAATGTCGAGACTTCAGAGAGATGAAGTGTCGAGAGGAGAGAGTCAGGATTGTTGATGTCACGCAGAAGCCCTGGGACATCGGAAATAAAAACGAGTTTACGCACACGCATTGCCTTGGCAATTGCCACTGCAGCGACATCTGCATTCACATTGTAAAGCTTACCATCCTCTTCGCCGAGGCCTAAGGGTGTAATCACCGGAATCACGCCAGCGTCCACCATTTGTGCGATGGAGTCCGTCTTCACTACGACCGGCTCACCCACATAGCCCCAATCCACAAGTTGACCTGCTGCATCAACACCTGTGACCTTACGGACGGAAAGCACCCAATCGCCATGCAACGGACGCGCTAACACATGGAAATGCTTATTCAACAACTGCAAGATGTTCGCATTGACCTGATGCTTGATAACATCCTCAACGACTTCAATCGTTGCCTCATCGGTCACACGCAAACCTTGCACAAAGTTCGGCGGAATGCCCGCGGTTTCCATTGCACGGCTAATGGCTTTACCTCCGCCATGCACGAGAATCACCTTGATGCCAACGGTGCGCATAAAGGCGATATCACTTAAGAGACGCAAAAGATTCTCGGGCGATTCCTGAACGCTCCCGCCGACTTTTACAACGACAAGTGCGCCACGGAAATCCTGGATGTACGGCACTGCCTCAATGAGGACATTTGCTTTTTCGATAGACTTTTGAATCATGTCGTGTACTCCGCGTTAATCTTCACATAGTCAAAGGTGAAGTCACATGTGTAAATCGTATCTTCACCTTCACCCAAACCTAAATCAACGACGACCTCAAAAGAACGCTCACGCATGATTTCAGTCATTTGTGCAAGGGTCGCTTCATCTGCCACACGACCACAATCATACGCACAAATACCGCCGTAATAGATGCGAACGAGGCGTTCATCAACTTCTGCACCCGAATAGCCTGTTGCACAAATGACGCGACCCCAGTTGGGATCCAAACCGAACCAAGAGGTCTTCACGAGCGGAGAACGTGCAATCGCACGCGCGACAAGGTGTGCATCGCCCGTATCACGAGCTCCGCGCACCTTCACGGTGACAAACTTACTCACGCCTTCACCATCCATCACGATTTGCTTTGCAAGATTCGTACAAACAGCCTTAAGCGCAGCAAGGAATTTTTCTGCGTCAGGATGATTACCATCAATCGTTGTATTCCCCGCCAATCCGCTCGCCATGCAAATGAGGGTGTCATTGGTCGATTCATCACCATCGACAACCACGCGGTTAAAGCTCACATCGGCGGCAGCCTTTAACGCGCTTTGCAACCAAGTGGCATCTACGGCGGCATCTGTCGTGACATACGCCAGCATGGTCGCCATCATCGGCTCAATCATACCAGCGCCCTTGCACATACCACCAAGGGTCACAACTTTACCATCAATCGTCACTTGCACAGCGGCACGCTTTTGAACGGTATCCGTTGTCATAATCGCACAAGCGGCCTGTTCATTGGGGATATCCCCAACGGCAAGTGCTGCCTTAGCTTTTTCAACGCCGGCAATAATACGATCCACAGGCAACAATGTCCCAATCACACCCGTGCTTGAAACCAAGACAAGCGAAGGGTCAAGACCTAAAAGTTTTGCTGAAGCATCTGCAATCGCACGAGCATCAGCTAAACCTTGAGCGCCCGTACAAGCATTGGCACAGCCCGTATTCACAACAATCGCCTGAGAGCGAGGGGTGGCTGCGAGTTTTTCGCGGTCTACCACAACCGGTGCTGCTGCAACGCGATTGGTCGTAAAGACCCCCGCCGTTACACACGGTACATCTGCCAAAATCAACGCCACATCACGGCGCTGGGCATACTTCACCCCTGCTTCGACACCAGCGGTGCGAAACCCTTTTGCAGATGTAATACCACCATTGAGGAATGTCATCTCGTCCATCCCAAAACTCCTTGTTTCTCTATAAACAAATAAAGTATGCCAAAAACAGCCTAAAAGAGCAAGAAAAATCGCGTTTTTACTTCCTATTTATAGAGCATTCATTCATAAATCTCTATAAAAGCCCTCTTTCTCCTGCTTTTTTATTGAGACGAAGGTCCGTTAAATGAGAGATTCAAAAGCTTTCGCGTTGTTTATGGCGAGCCCTTCTATTTAAACGAGCTTCGTTAGGCAAGCATTGTTCCCTCGAGACGATAGTCCACACGATGACATCCAGGCGTCGCTAACCATCGCGGAATATCAACAATCAAATGCGCTGGCAAAAGGTTTACTTCTTCAAGCGCTTCCTTCGTCAAAGGCACCCATGCAAAGCGAATCCACGATTCCTTTGCGGGAGGGTCTTCAGGCGGTGCAATACAAGGAATATCGACAGCAAAGACAAGATTAATCTCACAATGAGGTTCACCCTTTTGCAGAAAGCGATTTTCACTCACGGCAAGAAATTGACCCGCATTTGCAACGAGACCCATTTCCTCGAGAATTTCACGCTCTAGTGCGAACTGTGCAGGTTCGCCAAATTCAATATGACCTCCAGGAAGATACGCACGCCCACCCTTTGCTGGCAGACACACTAACAAGTGGTTATCCTTTACGCAAATTCCTCGAGCAATCGTTTCAATATTTGCATTTTCGTAAGCCATAATACAACCCTCTTGAAAACGGCATCCCTTTGGATGAAAGAGGGACGCGGTGAAGCGTCCCTCTTCGAATTACTTACCGCAACACTTCTTATACTTCTTTCCAGAGCCACATGGGCAAGGATCATTACGACCAATTTTCGGTGCTTCACGAGTAATCGGTTGAGATTTTACAATCTCGCCGTCATCAAAGACCCATTCACCGCCTTCACGAATAAAGCGGGAACGTTCATGGTGATCAAATGCCGTCCCATTAACACTGTAGTGAGCGATGAACTCAACAATCCCGGTTTCATCATTTTCGCCACCCGCTTCGGTTGCGACGATTTCCATCCCGGACCACTGAGAACCTTCCGACCAACGGCGGGAGGCTTCAGCGTCAAATTCATCTTTCACCGTCTGCGAAGACGATGCGTAGAGGAAGTCAATATTCCCCACGGCATAAGCCGTATAACGCGCACGCATCAAAGCTTCTGCGGTTTGAGGTTTTGCGGTGTGTTCCAAAATCGGGCCACAGCAAAGCGACATTGCCTTACCAGAACAACAAGGGCAAGCATTTGACATGAATAAATCTTTCCTATTCTTAACAATTAAACCAAGTCACGGCGGATGAGTTCTTCCGCGATTTGAACGGCATTGAGCGCTGCACCCTTACGGATGTTGTCACCCGAGCACCAAAGTGCGATACCATTTTCTTCCGAGGGGTCAATGCGAATACGACCAATCGCCACATCGTCTTGACCGCCAGCATCCTTCGGCATCGGATAAGCAGCTGCGGCGAGATCGTCAACGAGCTGTGTACCGGGAGCTTCACGGATGATATCACGAACTTCTTCCACGGTGAAGGGGCGTTCAAAAGTTGCATGAACGGCGATGCTGTGAGCATAAAACACCGGCACACGAACGCACGTGCAAGCAATACGCAAATCAGGAGCACCGAGAATCTTACGGCTTTCAAAGGTGAGCTTTGCTTCTTCAGTGGTGAAGCCCGGCATTTCCTGCTTCGGACCGCCAATCTGAGGAATGACATTCGCCACGATTTGGTGAGCAAAAGCCTTGGGAGCAACGGGTTCACCTGCAGCCACTTGCTTCATCTGCGTATCCAATTCATCGATTGCAGCGCGACCCGCACCAGAGACGCTCTGGAAGGTCACAGCGGTCATATGACGCAAAGGATTCTTACGATGCAATGCGGCGATACCCATCAAAGTGATAATGGTCGAGCAGTTCGGGTTAGCGATGAAACGGCTACCCTTGCGAATCATGGCTTCCATATCGTCACCATTGATTTCAGGGATCACCAACGGCACATCATCATGCATACGGAAGTCATCACCATTATCAATGACGATAGCACCCGCATCGGTAGCGACCTTACCCCACATCTTACTTGCACCCTTGGAACCTTCCGTACCTGCGAAAAGGACGATATCCAAGCCTTCAAAAGCTTCGGGAGTTGTTGCACGCACATTGAAAACTTCCCCTGCGATTTCTTCTTCGCGGTCACGCGTTGCGAGAATGCGAATTTCAGAAGCCGGGAACTTGCGCTGACGGAGGATTTTAATCATTTCCGTACCGACTGCACCAATGCCGACAAGACCAACTTTGTACTGTTTCATCTATAAACTCCTTCTTTCATTTCTTACAGAAATAAAACCGCTCTTATTATACCATATTTCAAAAGGTCAATTATAGTCTTTTTTTCAAAAACTTTTCACCCAAAACTCAAGTTTATATCTCTTGAAAAATAAGCCTTATTGATTTGATTTTCAAAGTCGCCGATTTTGAGCGTCAATATGGGCGACTTTGACCTTCAATTTCGACGACTTTGAAAATCCTTTTCATCGCGGTTAAAAAACAAACGAACATAACGCGGTTTACAAATGAACAAAATGTAACGACAAATGAACAGTTTAGCGCTTGTAAATAGACGAATGGTTGATACGGTTTTGATAACACTAAAAAATACCCTACCGCTATTGATGAAGGCGCGATAGGGTATGTTTATTGATTTCAAAAAGCTTTCGCAAAAGGCGAGCAATCAATCCATTAAAAGGACTTAAGCATCTTCTTCGGGAAGGAGGCGACCTATATAAGGTTTAACGCCCCAGAAGTCACAAAGCGAACGATACTCTGCAATCGCTTCGCCAAGACCAGGTCGGAGACCTTTCTCTGCACGAATGAGAATATTACGTCCAGTAGCTTCTGCAGAGACAAATTCCATCACTCGCGCGCGATATCCGCAAATACGAAGCACTTGTGCTCGGAAGGTATCGGTAAGGAGATCGGCGAGGCGTTCTCTTAAAATACCATGACGGAGGACTGAGCGCATGGCATCCCCACCGACAAGCGCGTGGTGCAATTCGTGTTGACAACAAGGAACGCAAAGAATCGCATCGGCTTTCTTTTCAACTGCCATTATGAGTGCGTCATCAGTTGCGGTATCACATGCGTGGAGGCTCATGACGA
Source organism: bacterium (assembly GCA_030535915.1). Classification (GTDB taxonomy): domain Bacteria; phylum Verrucomicrobiota; class Kiritimatiellia; order RFP12; family DVOR01; genus Spyradenecus. The sequence continues at coordinate 11,990 of JAUNQZ010000013.1, read as the reverse complement.
GATTGGGACGTTCGGGGATGTCGGCATCGTTAATCATTGCCGCTTGGAAGGTTACCTCTTGTCCAATGCCTAATGCGTTTGCCATTTCCGTAGCAGAGGCAACAATCGTTGCATTCTTATCAATCCCAAGGATTTTAACACACGGCCAGCCTTTGGCGAGGGTCAGCCATTGTTGAAGTGCGAGGGTAAGGTAGGCTTTACCACAACCACAATCCACCACGCGATACTGTGCAGGGGGCGTTTCGGGAAGGAGGGGTTCAACCGCACGGAGGAGTGCATTTACTTGATCATACTTACCACGCATAGAGGGTTTAATTTTACCATCCTCTGCGGCAAGACCAAGCACACGCAATAATGCAGAAGAATCAAATTCTGAAAGCGGATGTTTTTTCACGCGGTCGTGCGAAGCTACTTCATCAGGAATCACAGGTGCGGCGATTCCAGTATTTTTGGGACGACCACGAGAAATCAAAGGACGACCTTTTTTGGTTACACGGATATGTAGGTCGCCCTCCGTTGAAACGAGATGAAGGTCGCGTTTGCCGGGTTGGTTAAGGATATCCTCCAAGCCTTTACGCGCGGGTTTTTCCGAAAGATTACGCACCTGGCTTTTGCCATCATCGGTCATTTCCGCTTGGAAAAAGGTCTCGCCTTTCAATCGCACTGGACGAAGCGAAATGCGGAAGGGTTTTCCTTCGCGCGTGAGCGATTGCGTAAGACGAATAAAGCCCGGGCCAAAGACTCGGGTGCGGATTTCTTCAAGTAAAGTATCGGGTAAATTTGACATCGTTGAAGCGATTACTTTTTGTGTTTTTTCTTATGTTTCATACGAACCGCCACATCGTGTGCAAGCGATTCGTGGCGTTGCGCATGAACGGGTGAAGAGTCTCGGTCTCGGACTTGGCTCTTGTAGAGCGTCCAGCCCGGCGTCAACATAAAGGATAATCCACAGACCCACATCGCTGGTAAGAGGAGTGAGTGGTTACCTGTAAATTCACTCACCATAAGAATTGCAGCCAGTGGGGTTCGAACGGCTGCGGTGAGATAACCTGCCATGCCGAGCATCGCGCAGTTGGAAATCGAGAGTTGTACACTCGGGAAGAGATAGTGGAAGAATGCCCCCACGCACGCACCATACATTGCGCCACTAAAGAGCGCTGGACCGAGCATGCCGCCAGAACCGCCAGAGCCGACGGAGAATGAGGTCGCAATGGCTTTGAGAATTCCGAGGAAGAATAAAAGTCCGATAAAGTGTGGACCGAAATTTTCCATTACTTCTTCGTTTCCTGTGAGGACCATTTGGATAATGCCATAACCCGAGGAAAGAATTTGCGGGAAGAAGAGACCTATCGCACCCACGAGTAAACCGCCAATACAAGGCTTTAACCAAACCTTGCACGACAACCGACGGAAGAAGATTTCAACTTGGCGGAAAAAGAGGATGTTAAAGCGAACCGAGGTTGCAATCAACATCGCAAGAACTGTAAAGAAAATAAATTTTATCGGTGCATCAAAGAGAATCTCTGGGGTGTGGAAGACCGGTTCCCATCCAAAAACACTCGCATAGGTCATGTACGAGACCGTTGAGGCCACCATGGACGGAATCAATAAGTCACCCTCAAGGTCAAAGCCACGATAGAGAATTTCAGCAGCAAAAATCGCACCCGCCATCGGCGAACGGAAAATTGCACCAATACCCGCCGCCATACCCGCCGCAAGTAACATACGCGCTTCGTAAGGTTGGAGTTTGAGGAGACGCGCAATCGTTGTACCACAGGTTGCACCAATTTGCGTAATCGGGCCCTCCGCACCGGCACTACCACCCGTACCAATCACAAGCGAGGACGCCATAACTTTAACAGGCGCAACGCTAAATGGGATTTGTGTCGCCGTATGATGGTAAGCTGCAATCACCGTGTCGGTACCATGTCCACTTGCAGAGGGCGCAAAGCGACGTGCAAGCAAACACGCAAGTAACGCACCTAAACCCGGCAAAAGGAAACGAATCATTCCTGCAAAGAGGGCCCCGAGAGAGGGAATATATATCCCCCAAACGTCTCCCCCTGCCCATGCTCGATTGAGCAAGGTATAGTGGAATGGGTCTGCATGGACAACGGCATTGGCTTCTCCCGCGGCGTGAGCGAGGTCGGCTTGTCCAAAGAGAACAAGGGTGTAAGCACGCACCCATTCAATCATGGAGAAGAACCAAATAGAGAGAAGCCCTACAACAATACCGACGATTGCACAGATAAGCACCGTTCGGCCCATGCGTAGGGTTTCACCTTCTGCAGGGATCCAAAAGCGAATCCACCGCAAGGAGGCCTTACCTCCACGGATAAGTTGAGGTGCGGGGGATTTCTTTGAGGATGAATGTGACATATTAGTCTTTGAGAATGCGACGGAAGAATTGTGCTAGGGTAATCACACCGAGGAGGTGCTTTTCTTTGTCAATCACATAGCACTTGGTTGCATTATTCTCTGCCATATCTGCAGCGATTTCGCGTGCAGGTGTATCCATGTGGCAGGTGCAAAGGTCCGTTTTCATCGCATGCTTTGCAGCAATCGCATGTGCTTTATGCATGCATTCAGCCAAGACTTCCATCGTGGGTGCAGGATTGTCTTGAAGCAACGGGAAGAAACGACGCAACCCTTTCGGAACAAAACATTCCAACAATGCGTAAATATCCACGGCACCTTGCAAACGCGATTGTTCATCGACAATTGGAATTTCCAACTTGTCGTTGAGCATAAAGCTATCCAATGCCATAGAGAGGGGGTCTTCTGCACGGATCGAATCAAACACTGAGCTCATCAAGTCGCCCGCACAAATATAATCGGGGAGCTTCATTTCACTACGACGCAAGAAGTGCATGACTTGCTCGGCGTTTTCGGAATAAGCAAGGCGGTCAACCGTATCGGCATCACGCAAGAGCGTTGAGAGCGCTCGGAGGATTTGCAAATAACGCGCGGGCTGACTCTCCGGAATCAACAACAAAAAGACGAGCTTTACGGGTTCGGTTGTTTCGGTGGAGAGAACGCCGGCAGGATAAATACCCAATGCAATGTAGGGTTTATCCAAACCCGCAATGCGTGCATGTGGGAGAGCAATGCCATTCCCAATCACGGTCGGCCCACGGCGTTCGCGATGGAGGACTTCGTCTAAAATGGTTTCTGCACGCACATCAGGGAGGTGGTTTTTCACCACGAGTGTAACCAAATCGTGCAACAAGTTGAATTGTGAAGGGACGGTCTTATCAAAGACAATGTCTGCTTCCGAGAAAAAAGAACTTAGGTAGATAGCTTTTGTTTCGTCTGCCATACAACACCTCTGGTTGGTCATAACGGGACCCAACGCTTCTTGCGTAAGACGCTATTGCCTTTGGCCGATCGAAAACCATCTTCGGTCGCACTCACCAAATGATAACGAGCAATCCTACGCCCATTAGGGATAGTATAGCAAAAGAAATTTATTTGTGAAACATTTTTTTGCATCGCCTCTCTTTTTCTTCTAAAAGGGACGTACTTCTTGAGCCGGCAAGCATCTCTTGTCCCAAACGAAAAATTATGTTAAAATAATTGCGTTTTATAAATAATTATAATGTAAAAGGAATTTCAAGATGAAAAAAGGTTCAATTATTTTCCTCGTTATTATTGGCATTATTGTGCTACTTGCAGTTTATGCCATTGGTTTGCGAAATAACATTATTACAATGGATGAATCTGCTGAAAGTTCATTTAAAAATATCTCTGTACAACTTGAGCGACGTGCCGACCTCATCCCCAATCTTGTTGAAACCGTCAAAGGTTATGCTGCGCATGAAAGCGCTATCTTTACCGAAGTTGCAGAGGCTCGTAGCCGTTTGCTCGCAGCGAGGGGACCTGCAGAAATGGCGGAGGCACATGGCGCACTGAATAGCGCTTTGGGGCGTTTGCTTGCCATTGGAGAGAATTATCCACAGCTTAAAGCAGATACGAGTTTTGTCCGTTTGCAAGACGAGCTCGCAGGAACCGAAAATCGCATTGCCGTCGCGCGTAAAAAATATAACGATACCGTTAAAGAATACAACACTGCAACACGAAAATTCCCCGCCTCACTCTTTGGTTTTGAACAACGCGATTATTATGAACCGCCCGCTGGCAAGGATGTAACGAACGTCCCTCAGGTGAAATTCTAATTTATTCGTGATGCGTCGTCTCTTGCGTTTCTGTTGGTTGCTTGTCGGCATTCTCACCGTAAGCGTGGGAAGAGCTGCAACGATTCCCACATTGACAGGACGTGTTGTTGATCAAGCCGGTGTACTGACCCCTCAAGAAAAAGTCGCCCTCACACAAACCTTACTTGCACTCGAAGAAAAAACAGGCGGGCAAATGGCGGTGTGTATCGAGAGCACCTTGCCTGAGGATACAACGCTTGAAGAACACACATATAATATTGCAACAGCATGGGGAATTGGCCACAAAGACCATGACAATGGGGCGTTGCTGTATATGGCGATGAATGATCGGCGATTTCGTCTTGAAATCGGATATGGCTGGGAAGGATGGATCAACGATGCACGTGCAGGTGATATTTTACGCAAGATGACGCCACTTTTGCGTGAAGGGAAAACGGCCGATGCCATTCTTCTCGCAATCACACATGTCGCTTATTTCGTAGAGGAGAAAATCCCTGCACCCCAAACCCCAGCAAAACTCTCAACAAGGACAAAGGCGATTCTAGCGATTTGCGTTCTTGTCTTCATCCTCCTCTATCTTTGGTCAATGAATGAACGCCAACGCGAACGCTTCTTCTTCCTCCTTTTCATCTACAATTTGGTCGACTTCATTCTCATCGCCTTAATGCGCGGAGGTGGTCGTGGAGGACCTAGCGGCTTCGGTGGAGGCGGAGGAGGATTTAGTGGTGGAGGCGGTAGTTTCGGAGGCGGCGGCGCCTCAGGGAGATGGTAATGGCTGAAGATATTGAAAAACCATGGAGAGACGCCTACAAACGTTGTGTAGCACTTGATGCACAATGGGAGAAGCCACGTTTTCGAGCTGCTGCAATTAAAGAGCTCCACCACTTTATGACAACGCGTTGTGCAGCAGTGCCGCATTTAGGACCGCTCGTACGACTCGTACGTCCAGAAATGACACGCCAAGATCTCTTTTCGCTCATTGTACCATGCGAACGCGAACTTAAACGCGTCAAAGTCACCGATGTTGACATCCTCTCCAAAGACACCCCCGCCGCACTTGAAGTCGCCCCTAAAATGCCACTAACAGTAGTTGCCGATAATTTTAGAAGTGCAATTAATGTAGGGACCCTTTTTCGTGTCAGTGATTGTTTTGGGGTTGAAGAAGCGCTCCTCTGTGGTTATACTCCCTCTCCCAACGATCACCGCTCCAAACAAGCCGCGTTGGGAGCTGAGGATTGGGTCTCTTGGCAACATGTTGATCGCACCCTGGATGCGGTTCAACAACTAAAAGCAGCAGGTCGCCAGGTGATTGCGCTTGAAACGGTAGAGGGCGCCCCCACCCTTGAGACATGGCAATGGCAATTCCCATGTGCAATTGTCCTTGGCAGTGAACGCTTTGGACTTGATCCCGATGTGATTAAAGCATGTGATGGGTGTATGCGCATTCCAATGTATGGTCACAAAAATTCACTCAATGTTGTCATGGCCTTTACCCTCGTGGCACATGCTGCACGCCAAGCTTTTGAAGCTCAAACAGGAGCTCTCACATGAAACAATCCACCCCCAAAGCCCAACAACTCACCATCGCACTCGTTGGTCGAACCAATGTTGGCAAATCAACCCTCTTAAATCTCATCGCAGGGCAAGACGTTGTTATCACCTCTCCGCTTGCTGGAACCACCACAGATGTTGTTGAAAAATCCATGGAACTTCTTCCCTTTGGTCCCGTACTGTGGTTAGATACGGGCGGATGGAACGATACCACTGCACTTGGAGAAGACCGCAAAGCGCGTACGCAGCAGGCCCTCGCACGGGCAGACCTTGTGGTGGGGGTGATTTCTACCAAAGACGAAACCCTTGATCCTGAGCTCCTCGCACTTGCACAAAGCAAAAGCAAGCCGCTCGTTATTGTTCTCACACATCTTGACGAAGCTACGCCAAAAGAAGACATCCTCGCTCCTCTTGTTGAGACAGGAATCTCCATTGTAAAGGTTGACGCCGATCGCGATACCTTCCTCCGACAATTAAAATCGGCGCTCTCATTGATCCTCCCAAAAGAATTTCTTGCGCCGCCCGAACTACTCGCGGGTATCGTGCCAAAAGGTGGCGTGATTTTGCAGATTATCCCCATCGATTCACAAGCACCTAAAGGTCGTATTATTCTCCCGCAAGTCAATGTCATCCGTAATGCCCTTGACCGTGATTATATCTCCATTATTATCACTGAAAATCGCATTAAAGAAGCCGCCGAACGTTTCCATCCCGACCTTGCCGTTTGTGATTCACAAGTCGTCGCGAAGATGCTTGCCGATTTGCCCGAAAACATCCCCGCAACGACCTACTCTATTCTTATGGCGCGTCTTAAAGGAGACTTAACCGAACTCGCCACCGGTGCAACCGCCATTCGTAATCTCAAAGATGGCGATACCATTCTTATTGCAGAAGCCTGTACACACCATGCCGCAGATGAAGACATTGGTCGTGTAAAAATCCCCGCCATGCTCCGTCAAAAGACTGGCAAACAACTAACCTTTGAAATCGCCTCTGGCAAAGACTTCCCAAAAGATCTTTCACGCTATGCCTTAATTATCCATTGTGGCGGCTGCATGATTAACCGAGCCTTTATGCTTTGGCGAATCGATCAAGCCAAAGGCGCCTCTGTCCCCATTACCAATTATGGTGTGGCGATTTCAGAAGCCAAAGGCATCCTTGAACGCGTCCTTGAACCTTTTCACACGGAGCTCCCCCATGCCAACGCTTGAATCCCTTGAAGCTCGCATCATTGACCTTGAGTCTCTCCTTGCTCGCCAAGAACGACTCCTCGATGATTATAACGAAGAGATCCTTCGCCTTAATCGTTTACACGAACATCTTCTCTTACGTATTGAAGCACAAGAATCTCGAGCTAATGAGATGTTGATTCGTTCCCTTTCCGAAGAGCCCCCGCCCCCACACTATTAATACCACACATTAGAGCAGTCCAAACCGTTGCTTTTTGTATTAAAAGCGTTACGCATAAATATATTTATATAAAATGTAGAACTTCGGTAATCATTCCCTTCCTTAAAAATATCCATTTCCTTATTCTAAACAATAAAATTTGATTAATAATAAAACAAAAAAGACAGCCGAAAGGCTGTCCTCTTTTTGGTCGGAGCGGAGGGATTTGAACCCCCGACACTCTGCTCCCAAAGCAGATGCGCTACCAGGCTGCGCTACGCTCCGTTTAAAATTTGCGCATAGTATAACACATGTTGCATAAAACTGCAAATAGTTTTTACGCAAAAACTGAGTTATTTTAATTCTTTTACAGCAGTTGTTGTCCCGCGGCGATGTAGAGGATTTGACCCGTTACACTTGGAGTCATTAATAAGAAGTTCACGGCTTGGTAGATATCATCGATGGTCGGTCGAGGAGTTAGACAGGCCCCGGCTTTTTCACTATGTGCTTTGTCAGGTGGAGGTAAGACGGGTCCTGGAGCGATTGCATTCACACGGCAACCCGTCGCCGTTCCCCACGTTTTAGCAGCTGCAAGGGTCCACTGCGCGTGGAGTCGTTTTGATGCCATATAAGCGTGAATATTCGCAGGCAAAGCCGTTTCAGGACGTTGGATGCGAGCATCCAAGAAGGTGATGATGTGTGCTTGTGGAAATTTTGAATGAATCGCTTCCGCAATCCGTACTGGACCTGTATGATTGGCTTGTACCATACGTTCGAGGGAAGCGTTTAATTCAAAAGCGCCGGCACAGAGGAGTACGGCATCACAGGTTTCGATTTCTGCGAGTGCTGGGCCAGGGTCATAGGTTGGCACAAAAAAATCACCATACGCTTCGCGTGAGCGTATGGTGAGTAGATGTCCATCTTGTTGAAGGCGAGCGGCGAGCGCTTTGCCAATACGTCCAGGGCCAACAACAAGGAGATGCATAGCGTTAAGCTTCAGGCTGTGCAGCAGGCTTTTCGGCAGCCTTTTTCATGGCCTTCGCCGACTTTGGAGCGAGCATGCAACTCAAGACACGTCCGTCAAGTTTCGGAGGACGTTCAAGCGAGGTCTTCTCTGCACAGAGGTCAACGACACGTTCAATGAGTTCGAGGCCTAATTCACGGTGTGCATTTTCACGACCTCGGAACATCAAGGAGACTTTCACCTTGTTGCCTTGTTCAATGAAACCGAGGATTTCACGGACCTTACGATTGACGTCACCGACATCGGTAGCTGCGTGGAATTTGATTTCCTTGACTTGGGTTGCCTTTGCATTTTTGCGTGCTTGTTTTTGCTTGATGCTTTCCTCGTAACGGAACTTGCCGTAGTCCATAATCTTACAGACGGGAGGCTGAGCGCCGGGGGTAATTTCAACGAGGTCGAGGCCAAGGGATTCTGCGAGTGCTTGCGCTTTACGCGTTTGCATCACGCCGAGCATTTTGCCTGTAGCATCCACGACACGAACTTCGGGGACGCGAATTTTGAAGTTTGTACGAACAAACGACGCACCGCTCTTGTTGCGGTTTGCATTGTCTTGGGGAGGAATGGCCAAGATCTTCTCCTGTATGGGGTTTACTTTGCTTCGCAAGTTTCGTTGCGAATATGCTCAATAAAGGCTTCCACGGTCATCGTGCCGAGGTCGCCCTTTTCGCGGCTCCGCACCGCGACCACACCAGCCTCCGCTTCACGGCCGCCGATGACGAGCATATAAGGGATTTTTGCCAAGGTTGCCTTACGGATCTTGGCACCGATTTTATCGTTCGACCAATCGCCTTCAACACGAATGTCTGCAGCGAGAAGTTTTGCGAGGGTTTCTTTAGCGACATCGTTCTGCGCGGTGGTAATCGGCAAAACTTTCGCTTGAACAGGCGCCAACCATGTGGGGAATGCACCTGCGTAATGTTCAATGAGAATACCGAAGAAACGTTCCAAGGAACCCAAAAGTGCACGATGCACCATGTAAGGTTGATGTTCCTTACCATCTTCACCCGTGTAGGTGAGATTGAAACGTTCAGGAAGGTTAAAGTCAAACTGGATGGTACCGAGCTGCCATTCACGACCAAGGGCATCCTTAATCTTCATGTCAATCTTCGGACCATAGAAGGCCCCGCCACCTTCATCCACATCATAAGCCATACCTTCAGCTTCGAGGGCGGCACGGAGAGAGGCTGTGGCTTGTTCCCACTTCGCTTCATCACCCACCGCCTTTTCAGGACGGGTGGACAAATAAGCCGTGATATCATGGAAACCAAAACGATGGAGAATGTGCAAGCAGAACTTCACAGTGAAGCGAACTTCTTCTTCAATCTTTTCAGGCGCACAGAAGATGTGAGCATCGTCTTGCGTAAAGCCACGCACACGGAAAAGACCATGGCGGACGCCATCTTTTTCGTAACGATAAACGGTTCCGAGCTCTGCAAAACGCAACGGCAAATCACGATAACTATACTTCTTCGCAAGATACGCTTGAATGTGGAAGGGACAATTCATCGGCTTAGCATAGTAAGGTTCTGCCGTCGCCTTATCGCCTTCACCTTCGGTCACATGCATCGGCGGGAACATCCCATCCTTGTAGAAGCCCAAGTGACCCGAAGTCTGCCAAAGATTTGCACGACCAATGTGTGGGGTAAAGAGCATTTCATAACCATGACGGAAATGTTCCTTACGCCAGTAATCTTCAATCGCAATACGAACGCGCGCACCCTTAGGCAACCAATGTGCAAGGCCTGGCCCCACGCTATCCGACATTGTGAAGAGTTCGAGTTCCTTGCCGAGTTTACGGTGATCACGCTTCTTTGCCTCTTCGATACGAGCGAGGATTGCCTCCACTTCTTCACGCGAAGCAGCCGCAATACCATACACACGCTGAAGCATCTTGTTATGTTCATCGCCACGGAAATAGCTACCAGCAACACTCATCAACTTCACCGCACCAACGCAACCGCTATGTTCAACATGAGGGCCACAGCAAAGGTCAACATAATCACCCGTGCGATAAATCGAGATAGGTTCCCCTTCAGGAATATCAGCCAAACGCTCCAATTTGTAAGGCTGATCCTTAAAGAGCTCTTGTGCAGCTTCACGCGTCAATTCTTCACGAACAAAAGGAAGCTTAGCACCAATCAATTTGCGAATCGCCTTTTCGATTGCAGGGAAATCTTCAGCGCTTAAACGATGATCCAAGTCAAAATCATAATAAAATCCGTCATCTGTTGCCGGACCGATATCAATCTTCACATTTTCATATAACGAACAAATCGCCGAGGCCATCAAGTGAGCCGCGCTATGTCTAATTTCTTGAATCGTTGCGCTCATCGCAGTCAATCTCCTTAAAACTAATCCTTATATTATAGCGCTTTTTAATCAACAAATCAATACTTTAAACCATTTATTTCAAGATTACACCATTTCTTTTTAGCTACAATCCCCACTTCTTCTCAAACACAACACGACCACAGTTCTTAACAAAATTCACCTCAATGGAAATGTATACATATTCCCATGCTGAATACTATTTACTTTTTAATTTACAAAGACTTAGACTTTTTATGCATCAAATTGTGAATAAATTAATCCACGACGCTCAAGCCATTTATAATTATGACGATACAATCTATAATGAAGGCGTTCCCAATAGGTCATTTTCCTCGCGACAAAATTATTATCTTTCCGATCAATTTCAAACTTATTGGTCAATCCCACTTCATCAAGCCAAGCAAATTCCCAAACTTTTTCACTCGTGTCGTAATAATTTCTTGTTCGCGTTACATGATTAACATAAAGCGAACCGCCATTACATTCAATTGTTTCAAAATGATCTATCTCGTCGCTAAAAATAACAACAAAAATATCAAGGATTTTTTCTATTCAAATCGATAAAAAAGAACCACGGGGGACCGTGGTTCTGGAGACTTTTACCCGAGTCGAGTGTTTAGAGACATTGATTGCGTTTGTCTAATTCGACATCAGCTTCGTATTTCTTTTTAAATTCCAAGCAACGAAATTCAAAATGTGGCGCCATAAGGCGATAACGAGGAATCAATCCGCCACACACGGAGCAAACACCGTAGGTGCCATCTTGAATTGCACGAAGCGCGTCATCAATTGCACGAAGTTGTTTGTTGATTTCTTCTGCACGATGAAGGTCCGTAGAGCGAGAGAAGGTGCTTGCATCTTCTTCGGGATTATCATCCTCATTACGATGTAACGCTTCTTCACGCATAACCTTAAGTTGTTCTTTAAGATCTTCACGCTTTTGAAGAAGTTTTACCTTAAAATTCTCGAGGGTAGCAGCATCAAATCGTTCGGCTTTTTTAGGCGTTGTTGAACGCTTTACATTCTTATTCGCCGTGGGAGTGATGACAGGGTAACGAGGTTTAATAATTTTAGGCGTCTTGCGAGGCTCGGTTGATGTTTCAACTTTAACCGATTTACGAGACGACACACCCGCAACAGGAGCCTTTTTTTCAGGCTTTGTCACGGGTGTTGTCTGCTTCGCCTTAACCGAGGCCGAGGCCTTGGTGGTCGGTTTAGTTGATGCCGTTACTTTTTTTTTACGGGAGCTTTGGGAGCTGCCTTCTTTGCGGGAGCCTTCTTGGCGGGGGCTTTTTTAGCAGGAGCCTTAGGTGTCACAGGCTTTTTAGCAGGAGCTGCCTTCTTGGCAGGAGCCTTCTTGGCGGGTGCCTTAGGCGCTACAGGCTTCTTTGCGGGAGTTGCTTTCTTTGCAGGTGCAGCCTTTTTCGCAGGGGCCTTAGGTGTTACAGGCTTCTTTGAAGGAGCGGCTTTCTTCGCGGGAACTGCTTTCTTAGCAGGGGCCTTAGGCGCTACAGGCTTCT
>JAUNQZ010000083.1 GCA_030535915.1 bacterium | reverse complement strand
CATCGTGACGAAGAATTTGTGATTTCTTCCGCGGCAACAAGCACAGAAGAAATAGGTCATGGTGTGCATTACGGCACGCGAAAAGTTTGCGATGCACATCATATACCATGGGATCAACATCACCACGCACATCAAATAACGCTTCAAGAAGCGCGCACATGTGACCTTATCCTTACGATGGATAGCGCGAATGTGCGAAACCTTAAACGCATGTTGCCTGTAGATGTACACCATAAGATTTATCCTCTTCTCTCTTATGCTAATCTTTCGCGCGATATTGCTGATCCATGGTACACGGGTGATTTTGAGACAACTTATAGTGATGTGCTTCTTGGCTGTAAAGCTCTTCTCGCAACGCTTTAATGTAAATTTCTATTCCTTCTTTCGCAATAATGCAGAGTGAAACATATACCTATAATTGAAAGCCAAAAGGTTATAAATCCATTAAAAAAAGGATGTATTTCAATTATGTTTTATGTTATACTATAAGTATAGGTTATGGAACGATTAAAGCACGATTTTGTTTGTCAACGCTGTGGTGCGTGTTGTCGCGTACCAGGGGTTGTGCGTGTAACGGATACAGATGTCGAACGGTTAGCGAAACATCTCGGTCTAACAGCAGAAGCATTTATTGCTGACTATACGGAACTTTCCCCCTCGCGCACGGGACTTGTGTTAAAGGGTGAACCGACAGCGCCGTGTTTGTTCCTTACCGATGCGCATCAGTGTCGCGTTCATCGTGCGCGCCCGCAACAGTGTCGTGATTATCCCGAACGGTGGCGGAGTGATGAGATTGAAGCAGTTTGTCAAGCAATGAGGATGTAAAGATGCAGACATTTGTCAATGGTGGTAGTCTCTTTTGGATGATTTTAATACTCATTTTTGTTTCGATTGGCATCTTCTTGGATCGGTTATTGCGATTGCGTAAGATTTCCATTGATCCACGCGATTTTTTGAATGGTATTTTTATTGTTCTGAATAAGAAGCAATATCGTGAAGCGCTTTCGCTTTGTGATGAAACGCCGGGTCCGCTCTCTGCGTTGATGGAAACGGCGTTGGAGCATCGCGATTGTGATGAAGCCCATTTGCGCGAGATTCTTGCGGCGACGGCGCATGCAGAATTGTCGCGTTTGGAGCGTCGCTCGATGCTCTTGTCGCTCTTTGCACAGGTCTTGCCGTTATTGGGATTGATAGGTACGTTTATTGGCGGTGCGGCGGCATTGCGTGCGGTTGACTTTCAAGCGCCCTTAGTTGTGCCAGGCGAGGTGCTTATCGCCGCCTCGGGGGCGGTTGCGACAACGATTGCCGGACTCATTGGCGCGCTCTTTTGTTATATTACGCATCATATTCTCGTGCTGAAGACAGATGCGTTATGTTTGAATATGGACATTGGCATGGCGCTCATTCTGGATTATTTTTCCCGAGAGCTTGAACTTTGAGGGAGGAGGATTCAATGTCTAACGTCACTCCGCCTGCGAAAACCGCTCCATCGCCTTATGTTTGGCAACGTCATACTTTTGCAGGTGCGCGTTGGCCAAAGCGTCGAATGACGCGTTCATTCTTTTTGATTGTGCCATGGATTGATTGTATGGCTGTGGCTTTCTTTCTCTTTCTCATTTTCCATGGGACGATGATTCAACCCGGGCGGATGGCCGATATTTCCTCGGTCGCACTGGAAGAAGGTTTGCTGGCTAAACATCCAACGGCGGTGATTCGTCGATTAATCGCGCCGAATCGTCCGAATGTAACGATTCTCTTCTTTGATGATGCGCGCTATACCTCGGATCAGCCAACGGAACTGGAGGCGTTAACGCTTGTACGCATTCAAGATGAAATCAATTTGATTATTGAAGATGAAACCATTCCGCATGGCGAAATTATCCGTTGGAAAGAGTATCTTCGTGGCTGTGGTGTCACGCATATCAATGAAGTCATGCCGCCGGCAAACGATCGATAAGTCGTACACGTATGTCTCGAAAGCTGAATATTGAACGTCGTCGAAAACGCATCCGACATTATACTGCGCGTCGGAGGCAGCGTTCGGTTGTGCGGCGGGCTTTTTCGTATTGGTGGAGTACGGTTCTCGTCCTGCTCTTTGTGCTCTTTGCATTGGCCCATACAATGATTTGGTTTTATCCGCGTGCAACAGCGGATCAGGCGACCTTTGCGTTACCCCACGCGCGAGAATCGATGCGGTATGTGTCGAAAGAAGAAATCAATGCCTTTTTGACCAAGGGAACCTTTCAACAAACCTCACAGCTTCTTTCAGATGAAGACGTTGGCATTTCATTAAACATCGCGATTCCAGAAGTGCCTGCGTATCGCCCGCAACCCTTCGGGGAATCGCCCCAGCTGCCGGATGAAAAGCGATCGTTTTTATCCTTGCATCTTTTGCCGAATGCCTATACGGATGAGATGGCGTTAAATCGCAAGCCTGTGCCGACCTGCACGCACGTTCTTTCGCCCTCGTTAATCGCGGCGGGATATGCCTTTACCCTACCCTCGCTGCCACACGATAGGGTGGAGGATGCAACCTTTTTAATCGAAACAAATGCGCAAGGGAACGTTGAGAGCGTGCTTCGATTGCAACCGAAAGGTGCGGAGTCAGACGTTTTACGAAAGGTGCGTTTTGCACTTCAAAAAGGAAGTGCAAAAGGTGCAACAGAGGGAACCATTCATTTTCAATGGAGAAAGGAGACATTGAAATGAAGATTTTTAAAAAAGGACGTTTGCTTTCGCTTTGTCTTTTCGTTCATTTCCAATTGGTTGGACAGTTAGCCTATCCAGCGGCAGGTGAGGTTGAAACCGATAGCCAAGGCCGTATGATCGAAAAGCTGGATTATAATCGTCGACTGGATATCAAAGGGAAGCCCATGCCAAAAGCTTCCGAAATCGTAAAAGAATGGGATGAACGCGAACGTTTGAAAAAAGTCGCCGCTAAGGTTGGCCCATGGTTTGAGGCTATTCAACGACTTGAAATTGACCAAAAGAAAGCAGAAGAAACGCATGATAAATATGGCGGCGGACTCGCGGGAGATGGAATCCATCAAAAGGAAGCGTCGCCTGGACAAACCGGCGCGGGAATGGTGGCCTATATTGAAACCATGCGCGTTTTCAATTCAAATCTTGAGATGGGTGGAAATGCAGAGCGTGACGCAAAACAACTCATTGCAGCGCTTGAAGAGTTGCTTTATCGTCGCGGAGGGGAAGTGCTTTGTGGTCCACACTATGGCGTAAGCATTAAATATCCCTTGGACCTGTTGTTGGTGCGCTATCAAAGTCGTAAAGCACAAACCTTGCCAATGAAGGAATTGTACGCTGCGAAATCCGCAGATTTGTGGCCGGGGAAAGTGCCACACGATGCCGAACGCGTCACCAAAAAAGTCGTTCTTTATCCTGTGGATGGAGGATGGTTGAGTACGGGACTTTATGTTCCGCCAGGCGAAGTTATCACCATTAAGACAAGTAGCCTCAAGGGAAATCTTGTTGCGCGCATTGGCTGCCATAGCGACCAACTGAATCCACAAATCGTTCCGCTGGATGAAGAGGGAAATCCGCTCAAAGATGAAGTTCCCAATATCGCCAAGATCAAGATGGGATGGGAACAGGTTACCGACAATCGTCCTTTGTGGCGTTGGCCGGATATGACACGAAGCTTTCAGATCAAAAAGAAAAAAGAAGAAATTGGTCACGTTTTAGGAGGCGTGCTTTGGTTTCAATGGAATGGCGGCTCACGGCCAATGGAAGTTGAAGTTTCGGGATGCGTTCAAATGCCATGGTTTCGACTTGGCATTGACTCGAACGAAGATTGGGTCAACACGATTTCGAAATATCCAGCGCCGTGGGCGGAAATTCAAACCAAACTGATCACCCTGACCGTAGAGTCAAAACATGTTCGACAAATTAAGAATATGGAAGCGCTCGCACAATGGTGGGGTAAAGCAGCGGCGATTGTTTTGCGTGTTGCGGGACATCCTTTGCCCACCGATAGCGAAGCGCGTAATTATCGCGAATATAAACGTGAATGGGGCATCGATGGCGACAATCAGCTCGTTCGATTAAATGAAGATTATCCGCTCGATTCAGAAGAAGCATTTCGTGCGCGTTATGTCGCGCCTCCGCCTCCACCTATTTCAACCGAAGGCCTCTCCGAAGAAGAAGCTGAGGCGGCGCGGATTGCAGCCAAAAATGAAGAAGAAAAACGTAAACGCTATGGTGGAGAAGAAGAACCGATTGCAACAGAATCTGTTGCTGATTATGGTTATCGTCGCGCATTAACAACGCCGACCCGCGAAAAAGAAGGTCGCGCGCCGGTGACATTTCGCATCGTTGATGACACGCAAATTTCAATTGGAGCGGGTCATTCGGGTTATCCCATCATGTGTATTCATTGGGGCGGCGGGATGACCAACTTGAAAGGCTTGCAACGGTCGGGTTCATGGGGCGCGCTTCATGAAATGGGACATAACATGAACAATGGCGTTAATGGTATTTATGCACTGCCAGGAAATGGAGAAGTGATTTGTAACTTTTATGGCACGTGTGTGATGCATTTGCTGAATGGTACGCCCTTCCCTCTCATTCGTTCAGAATTATGGGAAGGCGTCAATAAACGCATGCTCGCAGAAGAAGCCGACGTTTGGAAAAATGCAGATGTTGGACAACGCCTTGTGTTTTATATGGCGCTTGCACATTATTTTGGCGTTGAAAGTGCCATTGCCGTTGTCAACGATCGTTCTGATAAATATCCGACCGATGCCGTTGGAGATCGTTTGTGTTGCGCATGGTCGAAAGCTGTTAAACGTGATCTCACGCCCTATTTTGAAATGTGGGGGCTTCCGCTTTCAAAGCCGACTTATACCTTTACGCAAGATTGGCCGCCATGGCCTACGGAAGAAGAAAAAGCATCGGTCTTTGTAACACAGACGACGTCCCGTTACGGAACCGAAGCGCCAATCCTCGAAATCTCCAATCCCGAAGAAGTGAAAACGCGTCGTCAATTGCGTGATCGAGCTTTTATTGAAAAAGCAAAGTTAGAATTAAAGGCTGAGTAAAATAGCATGGATATTCTTTTTGGTCCAGTTCCGTCGCGTCGTTATGGACAAAGCCTCGGCATTGATCTTGTGCCGATGAAAACATGTTGTTACGATTGTCTCTTTTGTCAACTCGGTCCAACGCCAAAAACAACGCTTGAACGTCGCGATTATATTCCACTATCCGCGGTTTATCAGGCACTTTCAGCGTGGTTGGCAAAATGTATTCCTGTCGATATGCTGACCTTGTGTGGATCTGGAGAACCGACCTTACATGCGCATTTTGGGGATGTCCTCAAGTGGATTGCAAATGAAACGGATAAGCCCTCGCTCTTAATGAGTAATGGAGCACTTTTCGCCGACCCAAACGTTCGTCGTGATGCGGCACTCGCCACACGTACGAAAATTTCAATTCACTTTTGGGATGAGGCAAGCTTTCAGCAAACCGTTCGTCCGCATTCGGGACTTTCATTTCAATCGATTTATGAAGGCTGGCAAGCGTTTAGAGTAGACTATAAAGGAATGCTTGATGTCGAATTTTTTGCTCTGCCAGGAATGAATACAAGCGAAGAACAACTGTCGCGTATTCGTGACCTCATCGCGCCACTCGCTCCAGATACGATTACCGTCAATGCTGCTGAACGTCCCCCCGCAGAATCCTGTGTAAAATGTATCGCACAGGATGAAAAAGAAAAGCTTCGTACATTCTTTGCTACGATCGCTTCAGAGCGTCCTTCGATTGCGCCTCAATCAACGATTGCTTATAGTGAAGCGGCGTTGCTCGCACTCGCGCGTCGTCATCCCTTAACGCCAGAACAGTTTGCGACTTATTTTAATCAACCTGTGGCGTTGATTCGTGACGTGCTCATGCGTTATGCCGATGAGGATCCCTTTGCAGCGCGTGCGCTTAAACATTCATAACGATGAATGGCTTTTGGAAGCACCTCTTCTCTACCGCTGAAGGTCATAGTCTCCATCGTCCAATTGTAGGGTGGAGTTGTGCGATGTTAGTTGGGACGCTCGCTGGACTGAACGTTCTTTTTCCGCTTTCGTGGCTGATCAGCGCAACAATCATGTTGCTTCTCGCGTGGACACTTTCTTCTCGATGGACATCGCTTTGTTTAATCGCGACACTCTTTTCAATGACGGCGTGGTATGGATCAACGATTTCACTGCAACGCATTGAAGAAGAAACTTCAATTCAACACGCTAAAGAAACAAATCAGCACATTGAGATTATTGCAACGATCGGTGATGATCAACGTATTGTTCAACCGAAACGAGGAGAGCCGTATCTTCTTTTTACAGCAAAGAATGTTACCTTTCTTGATGGCACGCCTTGGGAAACAACAACGCTTCGTGTGCGATATTATGGAGATTTGAAAACATTTCCTAAACGAGGCGAGCGTTGGCAATTTAACCTTAATCTCTACCGATATCCTCAACGTGATCGAATCACAGGTTCTGCGCGAAGTACAACTTCACGCCATCTTATTCACGAAGACGAAACAAAAACGTTTTCTTATTTTATTGGTACGATTCGAGAGAAATTTGCAAAAAATCTTTCGTAT
>JAUNQZ010000082.1 GCA_030535915.1 bacterium | reverse complement strand
TTCAAATTCAAAATCGATTTGATTCAAATTGAAACGTGATTTGATTCAAATTGAAATTCAGTTATTGAGAATGAAGTTTTAATTAAATTGAATTGCATAAGTGGTTTGAATATGTTATACTCTTTCTATGTATGATGAGGAATCTGTAAAATGGACGCTTCTTCCTGGCGAGCATGTATTCGACTGGGAAGTTCTACGGCCACTCGGTCGTGGTGGCATGGGAGAGATTTATCTTGTTCAACGCACCTCTCGACCCTCTTATCCTTACGCGCTCAAACTCTTTGCAGCGACACATGCCACGAGCCACTTCTTCAAGCAACGCTTCTTTGCGCTTGGCGAACAACTGCTACAACTTTCACATCCTTCGCTCTCAAAAGTTTTAGATCTCGGCACGCTCTCGCGCGAAGATGGAGACTATCCCTTTTTGGTCATGACCTTTATTGGCATGAGTGCAAAGGATTGCACGCATCTCCTCACAACGCAATCCCCGCCTAAAGAGCCTTCTCCTATTAAACAACATCGCTCTTATTCACTTGCGGACATTCTCATCTCTCCTCATGGGTTCTCTATCTATTGGCTTGAACGTTGGTTCAATGACATTGTCGAAGCGCTTCATTACCTTCATGCGGCAGGCTTTGCACATGGCGACATCAAACCCACGAACATTCTCATCTCTGCGACAGGTCGTGCGATTCTCATTGATTTTGGTCTCGCCTCTGCATTGAACGAAGAGCGCGTGCTTCCCCCAGGATATGAAACCACCACAGATGCCCTTCACGCGACGACACTCTTTCGAGGGACGCCAGCCTTTGTTGCGCCCGAACGCCTCACGGGAGGCACGCCTACTGCAGCGAGCGATTGGTATAGTCTAGGGGCGACCTTTTTCTTCGCCTATACAGGCGTCCACTACTGTGCTGCGGCGCCTTCTCGAATGCTCATTCAAACGATGCCTTCCCCTTGGCGGGAACGCTTCTTGCAACTTTTGCATACTACGCCCGAAGCACGTTTTCAAACGGTCACCCCACCGCTTGTTGACCCTCCCCCTGCGCATGTAAAAAAACGCTGGTACTGGGCGGCGATTTTTTCGCTCTTCTTGCTTGTCTTACTCGGCGTGCATTACCATTTGGTTCGCCGACCGATGAAACGCGCTACGCCTCCAACCGATTCCCCTCCTCCCACGCGTCTCTTTGATAGCACGCGTCCCTTACATCTCAAGGCAAACGAAACGCAACATTTTACGCTCACATCTTGCACACTTCCGTTCCTTCAACTTGATGCGCATGCGGTTCTCACGCTTCATCTTCCAGAGGGGAATGTTGCCCTTGAAGCTTGCGACATCCATCCCGATGCCAAACTCATCTTTACAGGTAAGGGCACGCTCAACCTTCATCAAAGTGAACAGGCCAAATTTGCAGGCACGCTCCAGCTCAACGACGAAATCACCCTCAATTCCCACAACATCAACACACACACGACACCACAACTCGTCACATCCAAAGACACAACCATCATTGCTTCCCTCGGAAATGACAATCGCTCTATGCATCTCTTTAAATCTATTGACATGTCAAAGGGCGGCTCAATCATCGGTCATGGGATCCGCTTTTATCTCATGCATAGTCCCGCCAATTCCATTTTACTCGGCAATGGTGCGATTTTAGATTTGCCATGGACCTCGCAACGCGCGTGCATTCGATGCACTTCAGGCACAAGTGAACTTCGCAGTCTCAGCGCGCACATTGGCGGCTCGCTTTGGCTCTCAGCTGCGCCCGATGCAACACTAAAAGTCTCCGGTGACCGCCTCTACATGTTTGATTACTGGCGAGGCGATGACATCTTTATTACCGCGGACAATCAAGGCACTGTCATCTTTGACTTCCGAGAATGCTGTCCGCTCACGTCATTCCAACTCCAAAATGGCACCACCATTTTCCGTTGCGACATGACGCAAGATGTCGAGAAGAACTGGTGTCACAAACGTTGGACCGAAGACTGGGTCCTCTATCCCCATGCTACCCTTAAAGGCAACACAACGCTCACCTTCGCCAATAATTCCCAACTCTTCGTTTGCGAAAAGGCCACGCTCGAAGCTGGCGAAAATCAACACGGCGCCCTCTCTTGCAATCGCGCCACGCTTGAAACCGATGCACGCCTCCTCGTCTCTGGCAATACGCAGATTCACATTGACCATCTCACCCTCAATGGCGCCTCACACATCCTTGACCTCAAAGATTGCACACACCACACACCGCTCTCATGGACAACACTGGTGGGAGATGTCTCAACCATCTTCTGCGTCAATGTGCCGAAAGGAAAACGCATCCATCGCACACCGACCGCCATCACACTCGTTGACGAAAAAAGAGACGGGGCTTATCCATAGATCGGGTCTTTAGGTTAAAACCCTCTACTAAAAAAGGATAACACTATGGCTTCGCTCGTTCCAGACACGCCACAAACCCTCCTCAAGATTCTTACTGCAGAAGAAGCCTCCGACCCTCAATGGCATCGCTTCGTCACTCTCTACACGCCCGTCATTCGAGCTTGGCTCAAACTCCATGGTCTTCCCCCTGCAGAAGCCGACGACGCCCAACAAGAAGTCTTCATTCGTCTCATTCGCAATCTTCGCGGTCAATCCTATGATCAAGCACGCAGTCGCTTCCGAACCTACCTTTCAACGCTCGTACGCAACATTGCTATTGATCATCTCCGCCGCCACCGCGCCACGCAAAAACATCACACGTATAGCTCCGAAGAAGACGCCGTCCTCGCAACCCCAGCAGACGCTGTTGAAGTCCCCTTCCAAATAGATGCGCAATTCCGCCTTGCCGTTTACGAAGCCGCCCTCGAAGGCCTTCGTCAAGACCCTACCCTTACACCTCTTGAACTCGAAGTCCTCCAACACTCCATTCTTGGAGAAATCCCCCTTACCCAACTCGCCCAAACCTCTTCCCATTCCTACACAAAACTCTACCGAACCAAACAAAATCTCCTCCAACGGCTTCAACAACGCATCGACATCTGGCTCCTTTAAAATGTCGAAACGCATCTCTCTGCTCACCCATAAACAATGATTAACAAGTGGATGCACAAACATGTCCGGTCAATCCTTTTAGTAAAGAGGTCTTCACTTAAGACCCGGTCTATAGTTTAAACCCGTCTGTAAAAAAGAGAGAAGTTCACATGAAATCCCACGGTCAGTCCTTGCCAGCATTTATTAAAAATAAAATTAAAGTACACATCGTCGTCCATGAAGAAATACTCTCCCTTGAAGTTTCCTATCGTGGACAACGAAGCTATTGCATCACCACTGGCATTCAAATCGAAGCGAAAAAGATGCATCTCTCTTCGAACGGTACCCTGCCCCAACCTTCAACGCAAACACGCACACTCAAATGCCTCACGCCCTATTACACAAAGCGTTCACACCTCTCGCTTGAGATGGACGAGATAACCCTTGACTTTGGAACTTGGCGCTTTCATCTCGTCCTCTCAGAACAAGGCCTCGCCTATCGTTGGGAGTCTCGATGGGATGAAAGTGTAACGGTTTTAAATGAGACCTTTATCTTAGAGCCATTGATGGAGTTCTCCTATCTCTATGCCTATCATAATCATCCACATCAAGGCGATGCTTTTCAAAACAGTTGGGAGTCCATTCATCACCTCACACCATGGGATGCCATTGAAGCCAACAAGCTGATTTATCTCCCAGTAACATTGCTCTCGCCAACACTCGCCCTCGCCGTTACAGAAGCTGAACTCATCGACTATCCTGGACTCAATCTTGAAAAGCGAAACGATCAAAAAGCCTTCTCAGCTTTAATGGCACGTGCACCGAAGCGCGTAGACGCATCGAACCGCCGATATGCATTTGTGGAAGAGCGTCACCCTTATCTCGTACAAACACACGGTCGGCGCACTTATCCATGGCGTATTTGTATGATGGCCGATACCCCTGCTGCGCTCTACGAAAATGATTTGCCCTATCTCCTCTCGCCTCCTCCAAACGGTGATTTTAGCTGGGTACAAGCAGGACGCGTCGCATGGGAATGGTGGAACGCATGGGGGCTCGAAGGCATGCCCTTTACACCCGGTGTCAATACCGCAACCTATAAAGCCTATATTGACTTTGCAGCGGCGTATCATTTGCCGTATGTGATTCTCGACGAAGGTTGGGCACAAGACCTTGATGTGACACAGATCATTCCAGAGATCGACCTTCCCGAACTCATCGCCTATGCAAACGCACGCCATGTGAAACTCATCCTATGGAGTTCATGGCCACAACTCATTGATCGGCAAGAATCTCTTTTTCGGCACTCTGCAGCAATGGGAATTGCAGGCTTCAAAATCGACTTCTTTGATCGTGATGATTGTGCAATTGCACAAATGCTCCTGACCACTGCGGAGATTGCAGCGAAGTATCACCTCGTCCTCGCCTATCATGGGATTCATAAACCCACAGGTCTCTCCCACACCTATCCCAATGTGCTCACCTACGAAGGCGTCTTTGGTCTCGAAAATACCAAGTGGACCTCAAATGTCGTAAACTTTGTACAAAATGATGTTCGACTCGCCTTTGCTCGATTATTAGCTGGACCTATGGATTATACCCCAGGAGCCATGACCAATCGTCATCGTGCAGACTATCGTAAAGATTACAACCATCCCATGAGCATGGGAACGCGTTGTCATCAAGCCGCCATGTTTGTCGTTTATGATACCGGTCTACAAATGCTCTGCGATAGCCCAACAGCTTACGCAAAAGAACCCGCCTACACACACTTCCTCTCCGATTTACCCCTCTTATGGGACGAAACCATCGCCCTGCCCTATAGTCACCCAGACGGTTGCCTCGCCGTTTTACGCTGCAAAGGCGATCATTTTGTCTTTGCCGTCCTTAACAATGATCAAGCCCGTATCGTCACCCTGCCTATTTGGCGCTTACCGCAAGGTCATTATCGAGTAACAGCACTTATCGACGGAGACAATGTTCATCAAAATGCTAGCGATTATAAATTTAAAGACCATCATCTCTCCCCAGGCGAAACCATCGACATCCCCATTGCCGCCGGCGGCGGATGCGTTGTTTTAATAGACGGTTTTAAACCATAGGCCGGCGCTTAAGTAAAGAACCCTCTACTAAAAGAGAGAACCTTTATCCATAGACCGGCGCTTAAGTTAAGAACCCTCTACTAAAAGAGGCAAGCCTTTATATAGACCGGCGCTTAAGTTAAGGACCCTCTACTAAAATGGATTCGACACGTGTGGTTAAGGCACCGTGGTGAAGACGAATAGAGAGAGCATCTCCAAGGGAGACTTGCGTTGCATCGGTGATGACTTCTCCATTGGCATTGGTAGTGAGAGCGTAGCCTCGTTTGAGTACGGCAAAGGGATTGTAGGCTTCGAGTTTGGCTTCCTTTTCACGGAGGGTTGCGCGAGATTGGTCAAGGGCGCGGGTCAGCAAATGTTCCATTTGCGTGAGGGTGAGCGCTAGCCGACGTTGGGCCGTGGCGAAGCGTTGAAGGCCGAGCGTTTCAAGGCGTGAGGATAAATCACTGATGCGGCGCGTGCGTTGCGTGCATTCATTTTGGCAGGCGGAGGCGAGGCGATGTTCGAGGAGGTCAATCTTTTGTGAGCGCAACTCTAATGCATGCTCATGGTCACGGAAGAGTGCGGAGCCTTCATAGGAACGCACGCGCGTGCGGGCATTGGCATAACCGGTACGCATGGCAACAAGGAGTCGCTCTTTCTTTTGTTGAAGTTGTTTTTCGAGATCTTCTTTGCACCCACAGATGAGTTCTGCAGCGGCAGAGGGGGTCGGCGCTCGAAGGTCGGCAACGAAATCGGTAATGGCGACATCGGGTTCATGACCAACAGCCGAAATCACAGGGATGCGTGAAGCGACAACCGCACGGGCGACGCGTTCTTCATTAAAGCACCAGAGGTCTTCGAGGGAACCTCCGCCGCGACCGATAATCATCGCGTCAAGGGGTTCGGCACTCTCGGGGCCGAAGTGGCGGTTGAGGCGTTCAATCGCGGCGGCGATTTCTTCAACGGCTTCGTTGCCTTGCACGCGACAGGGGGAGATGAGAATGTGAAGATTGGGGAAGCGTCGATTGAGGATATTTAAGATATCACGAATGGCGGCACCAGAGGGGGCAGTGACAATCCCAATGCGTTTCGGTAATATCGGTAAGGGGCGTTTACGGGCAGGATCGCAGAGGCCTTCGTCAAAGAGTTTTTGCTTTAACTTTTCAAAGCGTTCTTTGAGTTCCCCTTCGCCATTGGCGCGTTCGAGGTGCTCGACAATAAGGTGATAGGAGCCCGAGGGGGGATAAACGGAGAGTTTGCCAGTCGCTCGAACTTTTTCTCCATTTTTAAAGGTCACGGGGTCGGCTTGACGTCGCTGCCAATGCGCAAAGAAGGCTGCACCGAGTTTGGCTGTTTCATCTCCGAGGGTAAAGTAGAGATGACCAGAGGTATTCGGGGGACGTAAATTGGAGACTTCGCCCTCAATCACATAACGAGGGAGATCTTCAAGGCGGTCTTTTACCGCGGCTGTAACTTCACTAACGGACCAAATACGCATGACGAATTATGAATTAC
>JAUNQZ010000081.1 GCA_030535915.1 bacterium | reverse complement strand
CTGCCATTTGCAACGATTCGTCTCAATGCACCTCCACATGGTCTTCTCGTTATTTGTTTTATGCTTCTCATTCTTTTCCTTGGACTTTATTTACGCGTAAAAGCCATCCAGAACCTCAACGAACGCTTGGGTAAAATAATTAAACGCCTCTAATTGTTAGGTTTAATGCTTTTATTGCTTGACGATTTTTAAATATTTTGCGATAATACAATTGATATGTGGTAAAGAGAAACCACTACACCTTAATATTACTAAGGAGAGCTTTTATGAGCCAGGATACTAAAACACTGACTCCCGAATTGCGTGCATTCATTGAAGAATGGAAGCCAAAACCGGGAAATCTTATTATGGTGCTTCATCGCATCCAGCAAACGTATGGCTATATGCCGCGTGAAATTGTCTTGGAATTGTCCGACTTGTTAGAGGTGCCACTCGCTAAGATTTATGGCGTGATTACCTTCTACAACTTCTTCAAACTCAAGCAACCTGGTCGCAATTTGATTCAAGTTTGTCTCGGCACAGCTTGCTATTTAAAGGGTGGCGATGATATCATGAAAGCCCTTGAAGCCGAACTTGGCGTTGGTGTTAACACGGTCACTCCTGATGGTGAATTCTCCACTGAAGCTGTTCGTTGCCTCGGTTGCTGTGGACTTGCTCCCGTTATTGTGATTAATGGCGAAGTCTTCGGTAAAGTCACCAAGGCTATGTTGCCCGGTATCCTCGATAAGTTCCGTAATAAGTAAGGAGTGCACCATGGCTGAAAAATTAACACGTGAAGGTTTAGCAGCATTGCGTGCAAGCTTAACTACTACAAATGAAAAAGACGCCAAGGGCGGCAAGCAATACCTCCTCGTTTGTGGTGGAACCGCTTGTGACTCCAATGGCGGTATGGGCCTCTATGCAGCCCTTAAAAAGGCCGCAGAATACGCCAGTGCCAATGTGAGCATTGTTCGCACGGGTTGTATGGGCTTTTGTGAACGAGGTCCTATCGTGAAGGTTCTCCCTTCTGATATTTTCTATGTCGATGTCAAGCCTGAAGATGCAGCTGCGATTATCAACGAACACATTGTTGGTGGTCAAATTGTCACGCGATTACTCTATGACAAATCTCAGGCCGAGGTTGGTAACCAAGGTAAAGACATTGACTTCTATGCAAAACAGCAGCGTATCGTTCTCCGTCACTGCGGTTTGATTGATCCTGAAAAGATTGACGACTATATCGCCCACGAAGGCTACCTCGGTCTCGAAAAAGCCCTTTTTGATATGACGCCCGCTGGCATCATTCAAGAAATCTTGGATTCTGGCCTCCGTGGTCGTGGTGGTGCAGGCTTCCCCACGGGTAAAAAGTGGCAGTTCTCTGCAGGTGTTGAAGCGGATCAAAAATATATCGTTTGTAACGCTGACGAAGGCGACCCTGGCGCTTACATGGATCGTTCCACACTTGAAGGTGACCCTCATGCAATCCTTGAAGCAATGATGATTGCAGGTCGTGCAACAGGCGCAACCAAGGGCTTCATCTACATCCGTGCGGAATACCCCCTCGCGATCAAGCGCCTCCAGATTGCAATTGAACAAGCCCGTGCTTACGGTCTCCTCGGCTGCGAAAATATCCTTGGATCTGATTTTACCTTTGATATTGAGCTTCGCTTCGGCGCAGGTGCATTTGTTTGCGGTGAAGAAACTGCGCTTCTTGCTTCAATTGAAGGTAAGCGTGGTCAACCCACTCCGCGTCCCCCCTTCCCCGCTGTAAAAGGACTTTGGGGTAAACCAACCATCATTAACAATGTTGAAACGCTCGCCAATGTTGCAGCTATCATTGTTAAGGGTGCAAAATGGTTTAGCTCGATTGGCACAGAAACGAGTAAGGGTACAAAGGTCTTCGCTCTCACAGGTAAGGTAAAGAACTCGGGCCTCATTGAAGTTCCCATGGGCATTACGTTGCGTGAAATCATCTTTGATATCGGCGGAGGCATTCCTAACGGTCGTAAGTTCAAGGCTGCACAAACAGGTGGACCTTCTGGCGGTATGATTCCTCCAGAATTCCTTGATATGCCCATTGACTATGAATCTCTCGCAAAGATTGGCTCAATTATGGGTTCGGGCGGTTTGATTGTCATGGACGATACCGACTGCATTGTTGACGTTGCAAAGTTCTACCTTGAATTCACCGTCGATGAAAGCTGCGGTAAGTGTATGCCTTGCCGTATCGGTGGTCGTGCCCTTCTCAATACGCTGACACGAATTTCAGAAGGTAATGGCGAACCTTCCGATATTCAAAAGATGCGTGATATTTGCGATGCAATGAACCGCGCCTCCCTCTGTGGTCTCGGTCAAACTGCGTCCAACCCCGTTCAGGCGATGCTCCGTTACTTCATGGACGAAGTTCTTGAACATATCAACAATCGCAAGTGCCCCTCTGGCAAGTGCAAAAAGCTCGTCCAATACCGCATCAATCCCGATCGTTGCGTTGGTTGTACAGCGTGTGCACGCGTTTGCCCTGTCGGCGCAATTACAGGCAAGGTGAAAGAAAAGCACGTCATTGATCCGCAGAAGTGCGTCAAGTGTGGTCAGTGCTATAACACCTGTAAACTCCATGCTATCACTATCGCCTAAGGAGCATCACCATGGAAGCTAAAGAATTGATTCATCTCGAAATTAATGGCATCGCGGTTGAAGTTCCAAAGGGAACCACCATTCTTGATGCTGCTAAGAAAGTCGCCGTCTCCATCCCGACGCTCTGCTATCACCCTGATATCAAGGCATGGGCTGCGTGCGGTATTTGTGTTGTCCGTAATGGCAACTCCCCAAAACTTCTCCGTGCATGTTGCACTGAAGTCGCTGAAGGTATGAAGATTACCACTCACGATCCTGACATTGTTCAGATTCGTAAAACTGTGGTTGAACTCATCCTTAGCACTCACCCCAATGACTGCCTTCGTTGTCCACGTTCCGGCCGTTGCGAACTCCAACGTGTTGCCGCTGAATTTGGCATCCGTGAAGTGCCGTTCAAGCGTCCCGTAATTGAACACATTCCGCGAGACACATCTACACCCTCGATTGTGTTGGAACCCGATAAGTGTATTAAGTGCGGTCGTTGTGCAATTGTTTGCCAAGAAATGCAAAACGTTTGGGCGCTTGAATTCATCGGCCGTGGTGAACGCATGAAAATTGCACCTGCCGCGGAAGTCCCCCTCAACGACTCTCCGTGTATCAAGTGCGGTCAATGCTCTGCACACTGTCCTGTCGGTGCAATTTATGAACGCGACGAAACGAGCCTCGCATGGGATGCTCTCCGCGACAAAGAAAAATACACCGTTGTCCAGATTGCACCCGCTGTTCGTGTCGCCCTCGGCGAAGCATTCGGCATGAAGCCCGGCGAACTTTCCACTGGCAAAATTTATACCGCCCTCCGTCGTCTCGGCTTTGAAGCAGTCTTTGACACCAACTTCTCTGCAGACCTCACGATTATGGAGGAAGGCACCGAATTTGTTAATCGCTTCACCAAAGGTGGCGAGCTCCCCCTCATCACGTCTTGCTGTCCCTCTTGGACGGACTGGATGGAAAAGTATGCAACGGACTTCATCCCCAACTTCTCCACGGCAAAAAGTCCGCAGCAAATGCTCGGCGTAATGGCCAAGACCTACTTTGCACAGAAAATGGGCCTTGACCCCGCAAAGATGTATGTCGTCTCCATTATGCCTTGTACTGCGAAGAAGTACGAAATCACTCGTTCTGAAGAAATGCGCGCCTCGGGTTACCAAGATGTTGACGTTGTGTTGACCACACGTGAACTCGCTCGTATGATTAAGATTGCAGGTATTGACTTTAATGCTTTACCAGAATCCAATCCCGACTCCATCCTCGCAGAATACACCGGTGCAGGTACCCTCTTTGGTGCAACCGGTGGTGTGATGGAAGCGGCCCTTCGTAGCGCTTACTACTTGATTACCAAGGAAGAACTTGCCGATGTCAACTTTGAAGCCGTACGCGGCCTCGAAGGTGTGAAGGAAGCCGTTATTGATATCAAGGGAACAAAGGTCTCTATCGCTGTCGCACACCAAATGGGTAATGTTGAACAAGTCCTCAATGCAATCCGTGAAGATCGCAAGGCTGGACGTCCGCCGCGTTGGCAATTCATCGAAGTGATGGCTTGCCGTGGTGGTTGTATCGGTGGCGGTGGTCAGCCGACCCTCGCAACAGATGAAGTTCGCAAGGCGCGCATGGAAGGCCTCTATAAGGATGATCGTGAAAAAGCTATTCGTTGCTCTCACCAGAATCCGCAAATCAAAAAGATTTACGAAGACTTCTTGGGTGAACCTTGCGGTGAAAAGTCTCACCATCTCCTCCATACTCACTACCAAGCACTTCCTGTTTATCGTCAATAAAGGAAATTACTTGGTGTAAATTCAAGCGAGCCTCTCTGCAAGGGGCTCGCTTATTTATAACTAGACATAATACATTCAAGTAAACGCTCATTCTTAAATAAAAGCATTAAAAGCTTTTTAAAGGATAAAAAGAACTAAACTATTTGCCGTAAAAGAAAAAGTTTGATACAATAAATTGTCTATTAAGAGATAAAAGTCTTTGCTTAAATAAGAAAGAAGGTTTAAGAAAATGATTAGTGATCAAGTAAAGGCCGGTTATCAACGCGCACCGCATCGTTCGTTGATTCGTGCAACGGGGAGTATCAAAGAAGAAGCCGATTTTAAAAAGCCCTTTATTGCGGTTTGTTCGTCCTATACCGATATTGTTCCTGGACATTGTCATTTGCGTGAAGTCAATGAGTTGGTAAAGGCTGAAATTCGTGCAGCCGGTGGTGTTCCCTTTGAATTTGATACGATAGCCGTTTGTGATGGTATTGCAATGGGTCATTCCGGCATGAAGATGTCACTTCCTTCGCGTGAATTGATTGCAGATACGGTTGAAACGATGTTGCGCGCACATTGCTTTGATGGTATGATTTGCATTCCCAATTGCGATAAAATTGTGCCGGGCATGATTTTGGCCTCCTTACGCGTCAACATTCCAACGATTTTTGCTTCGGGTGGTCCAATGCTCCCTGGCACTCACCCTATCACAGGTAAAGACTCTGACTTGAATACAGTCTTTGAAGCTGTCGCAGAATATAAGAATGATAAAATCACCGAAGAGCAGTTGCTTGAAATTGAAAAGACCTCGTGCCCTGGATGTGGTTCTTGCTCTGGTATGTTCACTGCGAATTCAATGAACTGCCTTAGTGAAGTCTTAGGCCTTGCGCTTCCTGGTAATGGTACGATTCCAGCGGTTGATCCTCGACGTAAAGAATTATGGAAGACCGCCGCTCGTCGTATTGTTGAAATGGCAAAGGCTGAAGCACCGCGTCCACGCGACATTATTACGCAAACAACCATTGACAATGCCTTTGCATTAGATATGGCAATGGGCGGCAGCTCAAATACCGTATTACATACACTTGCGTTTGCTCGTGAAGCGGGTATCGCTTATGATTTAAAGCGTATTGATATGATTTCCAAGCGTACACCTCATGTTTGTAAAGTCGCCCCTAGCTGTGCTTATCATATGGTTGACGTTGATCGTGCAGGTGGTATTTCGGGTATTTTAAAACGTTTGAAAGAACGTGATGGGTTAATTGATTTCTCCATCGTCACCGTGAGCGGTAAGAGCCTCGGTGAAATTGCTGATGCCGCCACCATCACCGATGCCGATGTTATTCGTACACTTGAAGCCCCCTATTCGCACGATGGCGGTTTGTCGGTCCTTCATGGTAACTTAGCTCTTGAAGGTTCAATTGTTAAGCGTGCAGGCGTCTATGCCTCAATGCTTAAGTTTAGCGGCAAGGCGATTTGCTTCAACTCTCAAGAAGAAGCTTGCGAAGGTATCCTTGCAGGTAAAGTTGAGGCGGGACATGTTGTTGTCATTCGTGGCGAAGGTCCTAAGGGTGGTCCTGGCATGCAAGAAATGCTTGCCCCAACGGCTTATATCATTGGTGCTGGTTTAGGCGAAAAGGTCGCCTTGATTACCGATGGTCGCTTCTCTGGTGCAACCCATGGTGCATGCATTGGTCACGTCTCCCCCGAAGCTGCAGAAGGTGGTCTCATTGGTCTTATCCAAGATGGCGACACCATTCATATCGACATCCCCAATAATCTCTTGGAAGCAGATCTTTCCGAGGAAGAAATCGCTGCACGTAAAGCGACTGCTCAACCTTGGCCCGAACCGAATGTCACGGGTTGGTTGCGTCGTTATGCCAAACTCGTCGGTAATGCTTCCTCTGGTGCATCCTTAGCTTAAATTTTAACATTGAGCTAAACTTAAAAACGGACGGAATTTCCCCGTCCGTTTTTTTGTTTTTTAAAAAGCTTTTTTTAGGTCCTATTGAATGCGATTGCAAAATGGGCGACTTTGAGCTTCAAAGTGGGCGATATTGAACGTCTATATGGGCGACTTATAAAATGTCGCTTTTTAGGGCGATTTTTCCTTCATCAAGAACGAGTTTTTTTAACCGATTACTTTTGTTTATTTTTACGTCGAGTAACGAGCAATTCAAACGCCCAACCAATAAGAAGAAAAGGCCAAAAAATAAGAATAAGAATTGCAAGCATCCAAAGATCTGCA
>JAUNQZ010000012.1:23609-24947 GCA_030535915.1 bacterium | reverse complement strand
TCGATTATCGGCGATATTCAAAATAGAGGTTAAGCAAAGAAAATGGATTTATGGTTGTTTTTTCTTCAGTTATTCTGTGGGATTGTCCTTGGTGGGTATGAGGGATGATTTCATCATGGCGAGGAGTATCTTTATATCCGTTATTCTATGGAGGTGTCCTTGACAGGTATGAGGGATTATGTCATAATGACAAAACATTATCTTTATAAATAAATAGGAAGAGGAATTTGAAATGAAGATTGTTTGTCCTTCTTGTCAGCATTCTGCAGAGACAGTTATGGCGACAGAGGGGGCGCGTGTGCGTTGTCCCTCGTGTGGAACTGAATTTATTGCACAGAAGTCCTCGCCTTTTACGGTTGTTGCATCTGAGACACCTCCTGAAAATAAGCCGTCGTATAACCAGCATATGGCGCCCTACGGAACGGCGTTGAAGAACTTCTTTACGGGGGTTTCTTTTTCGGGTCGAGCGTCTCGGTCGGAATATTGGTTTGCGATGACGATTGCGATTCCCCTTGGATGTCTTATTGGCGGAGTAGAGGTCGCTTCAATCTATTTGAATTCGGTTTTGGGTGTGATTTTAGCGTATTGCTTAAGCATTCCCTGTGTATTCCTTAGTTACACGCTGATGGCACGCCGTTTAAATGACATTGATTTTCCAGGATGGCTTGCCATTATCGGTTTTATTGCCTCACTTATTTATGGTTTTTTAACGCTCTTAATATCCATTGATATGGCGATGAACACAGATTCACTCTTTAGCCCCTATAAAGTGCATAGGGGATTCCTCTCAGCAGATCAATTTTTTGCAATTCAAATGGCAGGTGGCATTCTCAATGCCTTACTAATCATGCCGCTCTCTCTTTTCTACTTTGTTTGCACTTTCTTCTCCTCAAAGAATCGTGTGACGCAACATGGACCTATCCCCTTTTGTGAGGACGCATTGTAATCCCATTAAGTGATTGATGGCACAACGGATAACCTTTTGCTTTTGAGCGGTTATCCGTTGTTTATTTCCACTCTTGACACTTTTTAATTTTTGTGGCATACTAACTTTATCGTGGATGTTTTCGACTATGCAATATGGTGTTGTATAGCGATATATTTATAGTGTAAACCCACGAAAGGAGATTCAACATGAGCGATGAAGCAACACCCCCTGTAGAGGAAACTTCTACCCCCACTCCCGTTAATCAACGCATGGCATCCTATGGAACGGCATTAAAGAACTTCTTTACGGTGGTTTCTTTTTCGGGTCGAGCGTCTCGTTCTGAATTTTGGTTTGCAATGACCATTTTTCTACCATTATCGATTCTTCTTTTATTCTTTAAAGTGGCATTT
>JAUNQZ010000012.1:0-23599 GCA_030535915.1 bacterium | reverse complement strand
GTTATGTTCATTGTTTCCACGGTTGTGTGGTGGTGGTGTATGTTCCTCTATTGGGGCGCGCTTGCTCGCCGTATCAATGACATGGGCGGCGCTGGAAGTGTTGCAGGGTTGGCATTTGTCGTTACGATTGTGCAAGACTTAAGCCTTCACTTCCCTTTATTTTCGCCTTTAGTTATGCCTTTGATTTTGTTGTTTATAAATCTCTATTTGATGGTTGCAGGTCTCTATGGTTTTGTTTGTTCTTTCATTCCCTCGAAGATGGTCGAAAACAAGTATGGTCCTGTACCTTTCTGCGACTAAGGCGTAGGGTCTTTTAAAAACCATTTTAAGCGTAGGGGTTTCTCCTACGCTTTTTTAGTAGAGGTTTTTTAACAAAAGCCCCGGTCGATGGATGAATCGTTACGCTTTTTCATTTTGAGGAGGTGCGTCATTGGGTAAAAAAGTTTTATAAAAGTGACCTTTACTATTTTATTAGGTATAGAAATTTGGTATAATATAGGGTATGAATATTGAAGAACAAGCTATACGATATCTCTTTCAGAGTGAACCGGAGACGCTCTTTTGCGTGCCGGCAATTATTAAGACGCTCGGTCTCCGTGGGAAGGCTGTGAAGCGTTTGGGACCCTTTTTGCGTGAACTCGTTCGGAGTGGCGAGATTGTTGAGAAGCGTCGTGGGTATTATCGTGCAGGTGCAGGTGTAGGAACATTGACGGGTACCTTACGCATGACACGCAGTGGTGCAGCGGTGGTAACCAACGAAGAAACGGGAAAATCCGTTTTCATTGAGAGTCACGATGTGGGTCGTGCGATTCATGGGGATCGTGTGACGGTTTCGTATCGTCCGGGGAATCGTACGGATCCTGTGGGAATGATTCGTTCCATTGACGAAGCTGCAGTGAAAGATGTGGTTGGCACTTTGCGTCGTACTGCGGGCATGTGGTATGTTTCTCCGCTTAATCCCATTTATCGCAGTGATTTTGTTTTGGCGGATCCGGGCAAAGCCAAGCCCGGCGATCGCGTAGTCGTTCGTGTACAACGCGATGAACATGAACGCGGTCAACTGAATGCAACCCTTGTTGAAGTGATTGGTCCAGAGGATAAGCCCTCGTTAGATACCTTAGCGGTGATGCGTCAGTTTGAATTGCCAGAAGCCTTTCCCATTCCTGTTATGCAGGCTTCGGAATCAGTGGCGCAACGCCTTTTAGTAGAGGGTTCCTTACAAAAGCCCCGGTCTATGGATGAATCCCAGAAGTTAAGCACGCCGGGTGAACGCCTTGATTTGCGTGATCGCTTTATTCTTACGATTGACCCTGCATCGGCACGCGATTATGATGATGCCATTAGTCTGGAAATAGATGCTGAAGGGCATCGTGTGCTTGGGGTGCATATTGCCGATGTGAGTCATTTCGTTGAACCGGGTTCGCCCTTGGATAAGGAAGCCTATAAGCGCGGGACGAGTGTTTATCTCATTGACAAAGTCATCCCCATGCTGCCTGAACAACTCTCAAATGGCGTATGCTCGTTGGTGCCGGGAGAGGATCGTTTGACCTTCTCGGTCTTTATCACTTACGATGAACATGCGCGTGTGTTGAAGACCTCCTTTGCGAAGAGTATCATTAACTCAAAACAACGCTTAGCGTATGAAGAAGCGCTTGCACTTTTGGAGGATCGTCCCGTCACCTTGCATGAAGGGACGCTTGATCCTCGCACCCAACCAATGCTCAAGGCGACGCTTGCGCTAACTCGCCAGCTGAAAAAGATTCGCGAACGTAATGATGCGATGGAAATGGCTTCACAAGAGGTTGAAATTGAGCTTGATAGTGAAGGTCGCATGACGGGCATTCATGTCGCAAGCAATGATGAATCGCATCAATTAATTGAATGTTGTATGGTTGCTGCGAACGAAGCCGTTGCGCGTGAACTCCTCACCCACAAGGTGCCGATTATTAGTCGCCTCCATGAAATCCCGGATGAGGAAAAA
This sequence comes from bacterium, assembly GCA_030535915.1. Classification (GTDB taxonomy): domain Bacteria; phylum Verrucomicrobiota; class Kiritimatiellia; order RFP12; family DVOR01; genus Spyradenecus. The sequence goes on along the minus strand of JAUNQZ010000012.1, from coordinate 21,618 downwards.
CTCGCCAAGTTGGAAATGGAACTTCGCAAACTCGGCATTCGTCCACGCAATCTCTGTGAACCCAAGGAACTCGCAGGTCTTTTACGTTCTACCGCCGATCATCCTTTGCGTTATCATATCCATACGCTTGTGTTGCGTTCGATGCGACGGGCGCTCTATTCGGCGGAGCAGCATGGACACTTTGGCTTAGCGCTCACCTATTATGCACACTTTACTTCGCCGATTCGTCGTTATCCCGACTTAGTGATGCATCGTCTCCTTGCGAATTATCTCAGCGACCCAACAACGGCTTCGCAAAAAATAAGCAAAGGTTGGCTGGAACGCGCGGCGGCGCAATCGACCGATCGAGAAAATGTTGCAGATGAAGCCGAGCGTGCCCTCACAGAAATCAAGAAGTATCGTTTCCTCCAACAGCAATTGGACGACCAAAAGCCGTTGGAATATGATGCGGTCGTTGTCTCGGTGAAGAACTTTGGATTCTTTGTTGATGTCATTGATTTGCAAGTCTCGGGGATGGTACATATCGCCGGCATTTCAAAGCAGTTTGTCAACTTTAACCCGACCTCCGAAACCTTGAGCGCAGGCAAGCTCACCATTAAAGCCGGCATGAATGTGAAAGTTTTCATTGCCAAGGTTGACTTCCCTGCACGCCGTCTCGATTTTGCTTATGTCCAAGGCTCTGCTGTTGACACTTGGAATGGTGGACAGCATGCTGAAGAAACGCGTCGGAAAGCCATTGCTAAACAACGCAATCGAGGAAAAGGTGGTCCCCGTGGATCTGGCAATCGTCATCGCCGTGGCCCAGAACTCCCCGCACGCGGACAGCGTGAGGGTCGATCACTCAAACGCAAACGCTAAGGTCACGCTTTCTCATGTCGATTCTTCGAGCCTCGTATCACAACCACTCCACCTATAGCGACGGAGCACACACGCCCGCCGAGATGGTTGTTGCTGCACGCGAACAAGGCTTGCAAATTCTCGGCTTTGCGGAGCACTACTATCGAGATTGTCCAAACCCTATTGAAACACCTGATTGGTCCTTGCAACCTAACCAAGAAGAAGTCTATTTCGGAGAGCTTGCAACGCTTGCAAAAGAAAACACCGATCTTGAGATTCGCACGGGGCTTGAGTTTGATTGGTTGGAAGATAATGCAACGCTCCTTCTGCCGATGACGCGCGATCCGCGTTTAGACTATACGATTGGTTCGGTCCATATTGTTGGTAATGAAAGCATTGACCTTTCGCGTCACTATTGGGAACAAAAGAGCGAAGACGAACGCAATAAGGTGATTCGTCATTATTGGCGATCGCTCACCGCAATGGCAGAAAGCCATCTCTTTGATATTGCAGGGCATCTTGACCTCTACAAGAAGTTCAACGCGCATGCCACCTGTGATCTCTCGCGTGAAATCAATGATGCTCTCGATGCCATCAAATCCTCCGATATGGTGGTAGAGCTCAACACGGCGGGTTGGGTCAAAGATTGCAAGGACTGTTATCCTCACGAATCAATTTTACACGCTTGCTTCAAACGCGAGATTCCAGTACTTGTTTCGGCCGATGCGCATACGGCACAACGTGTCGCCGAGAATTACAATCGCGCCTACGACCTCCTCGCTCGCATCGGTTATCGTCAACTCGCCTATTTCCGCCAACGGGAACGCTTCTTCATTCCTTTTAACGCATCAACGAACATTTCATAAAAAACATTATCAAGGATACATACAAAATGCCAAGTTATATTATGTGGCCACTTGCAATTCTCGGAGCACTTTTCCTCTTCAGTTTAGCCGTTTCCATCCATGAATTCGGCCATTTCATCGCCGCCCGTCTCTTAGGGCTCAAGGCGGATGTTTTCTCCATTGGCTTTGGACCAGCGTTGTGGAAGAAGAAAATTCGTGGCACTGAAGTACGCTTCTCTGCGATTCCTTTTGGCGGTTATGTTTCCTTACCTCAGCTTGACCCTGAAGGCATGCAAAAACTTCAAGGCGACCATACAGAAAAGAAAGAAGGAGAAGAAGACAAACCCGTAGAGATACTTCCGCCTGCAGCACCTTGGAAGCGCATTATCGTTGCCGTCGCTGGACCCTTTGGTAATATTGTTCTTGCGCTTATTTGCGCCTGCCTTATTTCTTGGTTTGCTCCAGATGAATCCTTGGGAGCATCGACAACCTTAGGTCGCGTTGCAACGCGTTCTGAAGCCTATGAGAAAGGGCTTCGCCCAGGAGACAAAATTCTTGCCGTCAATGACACGCCGATTTCCTCTTGGCATGAATTCATTCAAGAATGTTACCTCATTGGTGGAAAAGATGCAGAGGTCACACTTACTGTTAAAGATGCGACCTCGCTTCAATCGAAGACCGTTGTTTTGCCGTTAGATCAAGAACTGGAAGGTAAAACCGATCTCTTCTTTATCTCGGGTCTCTTACCCGACCCTATCTATTTCTTGGCGGCAGGCGTGGTTGAAGGTTCACCTGCGGCGGCATCCGGTCTTCCAACAACAGGTCTCATTCGCATCCTTGAACACAACACTACAGCTGCAACCATTACATTTGAAATGGTGGATATGAATTTTGAACATCCCGTTCAAAAAACATTACCTTTAAAGACGGGTGACCTCTACAACAAAGATAAATTCTTTGTCTTTGATCTTGTTGACAATTCACCCGCGCTTAAAGGTGGCTTCCAAATTGGCGATCAAATCCTCGCGATTAATGAGCAACCCGTTACAGCAAAAGTTGTTGAAGCCTTTTTAAATCGAAACGATACTACGCAACCTGTGACCTTCCTCCTTGCGCAAGAAGGCGCCCCTGCGCGTTCCATTACCTTAACGCCAGATTTTCCGGACAAGGATTATACCGTTCCGGTCTTTGGTTTCGTTTTCCGCTCTGAAATCATTGATGGTGATGAAAACGCTTACATTTTTGAGTCCTCCGCTGCCCCCACAGAAGACGAAATGCGTATTTTCCGCACATTGCAAGATTATGGCTTTGAAATGCAAGGTGCCTTTACAACGAAACAACAATTCCCGTGGATGAAATATCGTGAAGTCTCCTCGCAACTCACGGACGATGCCTCTGGAATCTTTCGTGTGCTTCAGGCCCTCTGTGCACCGCGCGAAGGGACCAATGAAGCAAGTCGTGCAGCTAAGGGGCTGGGTGGTCCAATTATGATTTTCTCCATTCTCACGCAATTGATTACGAATGGTCTTTGGATTAGTCTTGGGTTCTTGCGTTTGATTTGTATCAACTTGGCCATTCTCAACTTGCTCCCGCTTCCTGTGCTTGATGGTGGCCACACAATGTTTGCGCTCTATGCCATGATTCGCCGTAAAGAACTCAGCGCGAAGGTCATTGGTACAATTACGAATATCTTTGCTTTCCTCTTGATAGGTGTGATGGTTTGGTTCCTTTTCTCCGATATTATGCGATTTGTAGGATAACCCATGCGAACAACACGACAACACACGCGTCAGATTTTTGTGGGGCCGATTCCTGTTGGAGGCGGCGCGCCCATTGCGGTTCAAACAATGGCAAATGTTCCAACAACGAATGTTCCTGCTGTACTCAATCAAATTGCACGCGCAAAGGATTTAGGTTGTGACATCTTTCGCGTTGCTGTTCCCGATATGCAGGCGGCAGAAGCCCTCAAGGAACTCTGTGCGAAAAGTTCCCTGCCGCTTGTGGCGGACATTCACTTTGATTACCGGCTCGCCCTTGCTGCGATTGAAGCAGGCATTGACGCCCTTCGTATCAATCCAGGGAATATCGGTAGCATAGACCGCGTCAAAGCCGTTGTGACAGCAGCCAAAGCGCGTAAGTTACCGATTCGCATTGGTGTCAATGGCGGTTCGCTTGACAAGGCTCTCCTCGCCAAGTATGGGTCTGCAACGCCAGAGGCGCTCGTTGAAAGCGCTTTACAGCATGTGAAGATTTTGGAAGACCTTGACTTCCAAGATATTAAAATCTCTGTCAAAGCGTCAGATATCGAACGCACCCTTGCCGCCTATCGTCTCCTCGCGGAAAAGACGGCATACCCGCTTCATCTCGGTCTCACCGAAGCTGGGACTTTCCTCCGTGGCACAGTGACGAGCTGTGTCGCACTCTCCCGCCTCCTTGAAGAAGGCCTTGGAGATACCCTGCGCATTTCGCTCACCGCGCCAATTGAAGAAGAAGTTCGCGTTGGCGTCGAACTCCTCCGTGCCTGTAACTTGCGTGCGCCTGGCGCGTGGGTGACGAGTTGTCCCACCTGTGGTCGTACGCGCGTAGATGTACGAGCAGCGGCAGAAAAAGTCGCGGACACGCTAGAAGCCTTTTATCGCGACCATCCTCACGCAAAGCGCTTACATGTGGCAGTGATGGGTTGCGTTGTAAATGGTCCTGGAGAAGCGCGTGAAGCCGACCTCGCCCTCTGTGGCGGCGATGGAACCTTTGCACTTTTCCAAAAGGGAGAACATCTCTGTACACTTCCTGAAAACGAAGCCCTCGCAGACCTCCTCCAACGCATTGAGGCGGCCTCTCTTTAATTTCGACAAGCTAAACAATAGAAAGATTTTCCCCATGGCTAAAGGTGTAACAGAAGCATTATCTGGATGGAACGCAATTAAAAGTTCTGAGCTCTACGGTGTCAACACGTGGGGGCGCGATTACTTTGGCGTCACAGCCAATGGTCTCACAACGGTCAAACTCCGCCACGGCGACACAACAACCGATGTTCCCTTTATAAACATTGTAGAAGAACTCAAAGAACGTGGCATGTCACTTCCAGTGCTACTTCGTTTCTCAGACATTCTCGCGTCGCGAATTGAAATCATCAATACCTCCTTTGCCAAGGCAATCAAGGATTACAACTATAAAGGCGAGTACCGCGGCGTTTATCCCATCAAGGTCAATCAACAGCAACAAGCCGTTCAAGATGTTGTCACCTATGGTCGCAAATACCACCATGGCCTTGAAGCTGGATCCAAAGCAGAACTCATCGCCGCGCTCGCTTATATGCACGATCCCGAAGCTTATATCGTTTGTAATGGCTATAAAGATGAGGAATTTATCAATCTTGCACTTTCCTCTCTCAAGATGGGCTTACAAACAATGCTCGTACTAGAAAGTCTTGAAGAACTCGACATTATTCTCAACGTTGCGGAAGAACTCAATGTCAAGCCACGCATTGGTGTGCGCGTAAAACTCAGCAGTAAAGTCGGCGGCAAATGGAGCGAAAGCGGCGGAGACCGTTCGGTCTTTGGTTTAACCTCTAGCCAACTTATTACAGCTGTCGACCGTCTCCGTGAAGCAGGCAAGCTGGATTGCCTTGAAATGCTTCACTACCATCTCGGCTCGCAGGTTCCCAATATCCGCGAAATTCGTGACACCATTAAAGAAGCCTCACGTTTTTATGTCGGCCTCGTCAAAGAAGGTGCGCCGATGGGCATCTTTGATATTGGTGGCGGTCTGGCCATTGACTACGATGGTTCTCACACCAACTTTGAAAGTAGCGCCAACTACGACATCTCTGAATATTGCGCCGACGTTGTTGAAGGTATCATGCATGCATGTGACCATGCCAATGTCCCCCACCCCACAATCATTAGTGAATCCGGCCGAGCACTCATTGGCTACTACTCCGTCCTTCTCGTGGATGTCCTTGGCATGGCGACCTTTGAAGTGGAAAGCGACACGCTTGATCCCATCCTCTCGGCACCCGATCTCCCCGAATCCATCGCCAACCTCATCGATGTGTCAAAAAATCTCCGCACGAAAAATCTTCCCGAATACTTCAACGACGCCCTCTACTATCGTGAAGAAGTACACAAAGGCTTCAAACAAGGCCTCATCTCCCTGCGTCAACATGCCGCCGCCGATCGTCTCTTTTGGTCGATTCTTACGCGCATTCGTGCAGAAGTTCCAAAGTTAAAATATGTCCCAGAAGATCTCCTTGGGCTTGATGAAGCCATGGCCGATATCTACTATTGTAACTTCTCCGTCTTTCAATCGCTTCCCGATGCTTGGGCGATTGATCAGCTCTTCCCCATCATGCCCATTCATCGCCTTTGTGAAAAGCCCACGCGCAATGCACATCTCTCAGACATCACCTGTGACTGCGATGGACAGATTGACAAATTCATTGACTTGCATGACGTCAAGCACGCACTTCCGTTGCACGAACTCAAAGAAAATGAAGATTACATCCTTGGTGCTTTCCTCGTTGGTGCTTACCAAGAAACCTTAGGCGACCTCCACAACCTCTTTGGCGATACCAATGTCGTCTCGGTACGCCTGGATGAAGATGGCGAAATTGACTTCTCTGACGAACTCGAAGGTGACACGGTTGAGGAAGTGCTCTCCTATGTAGAATATCACACACCGGAGCTGCTCTCCCGCTTCCGTCGACTCACCGACAGTGCCGTCAAGAATAAACGCATCACTGCCGCAGAGCGTCGCCGCATCATTGCCGCCTATGCCAATGGTCTCCGCGGCTACACGTACTTTGAGAGCCTCGAAAATTAACATCGCCAACGTGCACGCAAAACCCGCGACCGTGCCTCCCGATAAAAGGCCCTCTCGCAAAACCACGCCTCCCGAAAAGCGAATAATGCTTGCATTTTAAAGTGTTTTTTGCTATTTTTTGTGAACTTTATACACATATAAAGAGGTAAAGGAGATAACCTATGGTAACACGAAATAAAAAAGAAGAAACAACAAAAACAACAGCGGCAATGGATCTCAATCTGCTCCAGCAATACGAAGCAATGGCTCGTGAATGCGCCACCATTGACCCAACCCTCTATCACAAATATAATGTCAAACGCGGCCTTCGTAATGAAGATGGCTCTGGTGTTTTAGTTGGCTTGACACGCGTCGGTTCTGTTCACGGGTATGTGGTGGATGAAAACGAAATCGTACCCGTAGAAGGCGTCCAATATTTTCGTGGCATCGATGTCCAAGATTTAGTGCATGGCTTCCAAAAAGAAGCACGTCCCGGCTTTGAAGAAACCGCCTACCTGCTCATCTTTGGCCAATTACCCAATGCCGAACAATTAAAAGAATGGTGTAACATTCTTGACTCTAAACGTTCGCTCCCTTATCCCTTGCTTGAAAAAATCATTCGTGAACCTAGCCAAGACATTATGAACTCCTTAGCGCGTTCGGTATTAGCGGCGTATAATGATGATGAATCGCCCAATGCAACGAATGTCGCTACGGTTTTGCGTCAGAGTATTGAATTGATTGCGCGTTTTTCTTCAATGGCAGCCTATGCTTATCAAGCAAAAATGCATTATTATCATGGGGAATCACTCTTTGTTCGCAATCCAATGCCAGGCAAATCAACCGCCGAAAACTTCCTCATCATGATGCGCGAAGATGCCGCGTATACACCACTTGAAGCAGAATTGCTCGACCTCTGCCTCGTCCTTCATGCAGAACACGGCGGTGGTAACAACTCCGCCTTTACAACGCATGTGGTCACCTCCGCCGCCACCGATACCTTCTCGGCGATTGCCGCCGCCACCTTGTCCCTCAAAGGTCCGCGCCATGGCGGCGCCAACTTACGCGTCATGCATCAGATGGATGAAATCAAGGATGCTTTGGTTAATTGGCGCGACGATGAAGCTATCGCAGACTATTTACGAAAGATTCTTCGAAAGGAAGCTGGCGATGGATCGGGTCTCATTTATGGCTTGGGACATGCGGTTTATACCCTTTCGGATCCACGTGCCGTCCTCTTAAAGGAAAAAGCTCGCGAACTCGCCGAGTCGAAAGATCGCATGGATGAATTCTATCTCTATGAAGCGATTGAACGTTTGGGACCGATGGTCTTTAACGAACATCGAGAGAAGAAAAAAGAACTCTGTGCAAATGTAGACTTCTATTCCGGCTTTGTCTATGACATGCTCAATATTCCAATGGATTTGTATACCCCTCTCTTTGCAATTTCACGCGTAGTGGGTTGGTGTGCACACCGTTTGGAAGAATTAATCAATGGCGGTCCAATCGTTCGTCCTGCCTTCAAGGCGATTGGCTACAAAGGCATGCAAAAGTCACCTTATGTGGCATTAGACGAACGTTAATCGTAAATTTAGAGAGTTGACATGGTAAACGAGACACTCATCATTGATCGTTCTTCTCCACAAACACTGATTGCATTTGCGGGAGAAACGTTGACCATTGATGGTCGTGATGACACATGGGTTGCCCAATTAAAAGCCTTTTTAGCGGGGCGTCAACCGAAAGCCCTCGCGGTTGGATTAGGTCCTGGATCATTTGCAGGCATTCGTGCGGCGATTGCATGTTTGCAAGGACTTGGGATTGTATGGGGTTTGCAACCAGTGGGATTCCCCTCCGCTGCCATTTATGCCTACGCCTCTGAACGAAAAGATGTTACCATTATTGGAGATGCACGTCGCAACACGCTTTGGTCGATTCAGTATCACGTTGATGAAACAGGCATTACCGCAAAAGGAGCCTTTCGACTCCTTAAGCGCGCGACCTTCCAACCCGATGAAACAATGGTCTCTCCTGACGCAGGTCGTTTGGCATGTTTTAATTTGCCAGAGACAACAATAAAGGCCTCCGACTTGGCACCTACACTTGCGCGTTTGGTAACACCACTGACGCCAGACCCACTCCCCATTTATCTACATCCCGCCGTTGGAGCCGCCCATGCAGAAGGATAATAACGCGCTCGAAAACTTTGATACCACACTTATCAATCTCTTGCATGAAGTAGACCTTTTGCTTGAAGAAAAATATGGGAATCGTTTCAAGCGTCATCCCGCACGCCCTGCTCAAGGTACAACTGCGAATCCGCAATATGATGGTCTCTTCACGATGAATGCTAATTTTTCGGCAGGGATTGGCTCAACGTTCGGACCTGGATATACCCTCTCTTTTCGTCTCTCTACATTTGACCCCATCCCAGAAGACATCAAAAAAGACTGTGAAACCATCATGGTGAATCATCTCCAAAAGCGACTTGCGGAAGTCTTTCCTCAACGCAAATTAAATCTTGACAAAGATCAACATGGTTGGAAAATCCATGGCGACCTCTCTTTAAATTGAGGTAAACACCATGTCGCGATGGGCGATCGTCTATTCCTCCCTTAAAACCCACATTGTTCCCGTGGTCTCATTGGCCATTGCTACAATTTCTTTTCTTATCGTACCTACAACGACATCCAGAGAGGGGATTACATGGTGGGAAGCCATAGACTTACAAACCCTCAATTTACTTTTTTGTTTAATGTTTGTGATTGCGGGATTGCGCGAATGTAATCTTTTTCGTACGCTTGCCTCTCATCTCTTAAAAGGTATGCGACATTTCCGTGCGTTAGCATTAACCTTGGTAATGTTTACTTTTTTCCTCTCAATGCTCATTACCAACGATGTCGCACTACTTGCGATGGTTCCCTTTTCGCTCTATGTATTAACGAAGCTCCAGCTTCAACACCACGCGTTACGACTCACCATTTTACAGACACTTGCGGCGAATCTCGGGTCTATGGCGACGCCGATTGGGAATCCTCAAAATCTTTTTCTCTACACCTTTTATCACATTGGAACACTTGACTTCTTTATGGTCATGGGACCGATCACTTTTGTTGGGGCACTCTTACTGCTTGGTCTCACATGGGTAGGCAAGAATGAACCATTGACTCAACCAGTTGATTCCCATCATTTACCACGCCTTACACATCCTCGCAAAGTCCTTGTTTTACTCACATTATTTACACTTTGCCTTATTTCTGTTTTCCGTTTGATTCCACATACCCTACTCTTTGGTCTCGTCTTTCCTTGTGGACTTTGTTTCTATCGCAAGACCTTACAAAAAGTAGACTATGGATTATTACTTACATTTGTTGCTTTTTTCATCTTTTCCCACAACATAGGATGCATCCCAGCGCTTGAAAGTTTACTTCAGCAGTTACTCATTATTGCACCACAAACGACCGCGATTCTCACAAGTCAAATACTTTCCAATGTCCCTGCTGCAATTCTTTTAGCCAATTTTACAGAACATTGGCAACCGCTCTTACTTGGTGTTGACATTGGTGGATTTGGAACCTTAATTGCGTCCCTCGCATCACTTATTTCATTTAACTTCTATCTTAAAACGGAAGCCCCGCATCCGTGGCGTTATTTATTCTTTTTTACGCTCACCAATGTGCTCTTTTTAAGTGTTCTTATTGGGCTTTCAAGCCTTCTCTAATCTCAACCATAAAAATCACTCCTATCAATCAAAAGTGAGTGCAATTATTACCCTTAAAGCGCCTTGTATTATATCTTACGAAGGGTGAGCGTGAAGGTCGTCCCTTGATGGAGTTCAGAAGTGACAGTCACTTTACCTCGATGAAGAATGGCAATGTGTTTAACAATGGCAAGGCCAAGACCCGTGCCGCCTGTGGCGCGAGAACGTTCTTTTTCAACACGGTAAAAGCGCTCAAAAAGACGGGGAAGATGTTCCTCGGCGATACCACAGCCATTATCAGAGAAGGCCACTTTTAAGTGGCGCTTGGTTTCGGTAATAGAGAATGTAAACATTGTCGCATTGGCATAACGAAGGGCATTGTTAATAAGATTACTGAAGAGATGTTCAAGAAGACGATGCTCGCCCATGACTTCATAATTTGGAAGGGGAGAAGGTTGAAAATTGAGAGTGATCTTTGCGCGATCCATTTCTTCCTTATAATAGCTAATGGCTTCATCAATAACGGCGGGAAGGGAGACGCATTCAAAGTTTTGAGAAATGGCACTTTGGCGGCGTTCAATGGCTGCGAGGGAAAGGATGTCTTGAACAAGGTTATTGAGGCGTCGACTCTGTTTGGCAAGGATATCAAGACAGCGCGTGCGAGCTTCGGGCGTAAGCTCTATTTCGGTGAGCATCTCAACCGTGGAGGAAATAGCTGTAAGCGGCGTTTTGATTTCGTGAGAGACGTTGGCGATGAATTCAGAGCGAACTTGTTCAAGGCGTTTAAGGTCGTTGATTTGTGCCTTTAATTGCGTTGCCATACGGGCGATATCATTGGAAAGCTCGCGCAAAAGTCCAGCACGTGGAGGGTCAATCAGAACATCAAGATTGCCATTGGCGATTTCATTTGCTGCGGTTTGAAGATTGACAAAGTCTGGACGAACGCGTTTAAAAAGATAAACAATGATAGCGAAAACAAGAATACCCCCAAGCGCTAACGAAAGAAGAACTGCCTCCACCATTTGGTTATAAGCTGGTTTAACAGCATCAATGGGAATTGAAGTACGAAGCACCCAACCATTTTCTAAACGAACAGCATGATAGAGCATGGTCGATTTCATGGTCTCGGAGTAACGTGTAACAAAAATACCCTCACGGGTTGCCTTTTGCATTTCTTCACGCGTACGATGATTATCGAGGACATTGGCATCGTTGTCAGATTCTGCGAAGACATGGCCCTCGGCATCCATTAGGGTAATACGTAAAGGGCGTTCTCGGTAACGAGCAAGGCGTTCGTTAATTTTTTGTTGTTGGTTAGCAGCGATGTCTTCAGCGAGAACATTTTGAAAAAAGTGAGTGTGTTGCTCAAGATTACGACGAGCATCATCCATATAGATACGTTTAAAACTATGGAATTGCCAACAGAGAGAAACACTTACAAGCAAAACAAAGCCAACAATCATCGCGGGGATGAGAGAGAAAAGAACATCTCGTCGTTTCATGCGTATTGCTACCATTTTGAGAAGAATATTTTTAAGTTGGATGTAGGATTACAAACGCTACGTTGTAAAGCTCAATTTCGCTTTAATTTCGCATACGGTAGCCAACGCCACGAACGGTTTCGAGATTGACGCCAAAGTCCGCTCCAAGCTTCTTACGAAGACTCACAATTTGGACGTCAACGGCACGTTCTGTGACAGGGTAGTCACTACCTTTGGTACGAACAACAATTTGCTGACGCGTATAGACATGGCCAGGCGACGAGCAAAAGAGGCGTAAAAGTTCAAAATCACTAAAAGTCAACGAAAGTTCTACACCATTAAGAATGGCACGCCACTGATTACTATCAAGCGTAAGCCCCTTATAGTTAATAATCGATGTTTCATCGGCATCTGGTTCATCTTGACGACGAAGATGCGCACGAACGCGTGCAACAAGCACCTTGTTACTAAAGGGTTTGGTGATATAGTCGATAGCCCCCATTTCAAGGCCGAGAACAATATCACTCTCTTCGCTTTTTGCAGTCAGCATGATAACGGGGATAGAAGAGAGGCTGGAATCGACTTGCATTTTGCGAAGAATATCAATACCATTGAGCCCCGGGAGCATCCAATCAAGCAAGATGAGATCAGGGCGGGTTTCGCGCATTCGTTGGAGCGCTTGGAATCCGTCTTTTGCTTCTGCAACGGCATAACCAGCGACTTCAAGGTTCATCCCGATGAGGGTACGGATGGCTTCTTCATCTTCGACAACAAGTATGAGTGATTGACGCATGCGTCCTCCTTTATGCAAACTATTATAGCATAAATAGAGAGGGAACGATGTTAGGATTTTGTTAGGAGGCATAATGGGAAAATAGGTCGAGATGAATTTTCACTCTTGCGCGTGGGAGGCTTGATGTGTTATAATGCCAACACTTTCGGGGTGCTGCCGGACACGGTGTCCGGGTGCTGAGAAAATACCCGTTAAACCTGATCAGGATAATTCCTGCGGAGGAAAAAATGAAGGTGATGGAAGAAACCATCTCCGGGGCTATCGTCCGGAGATTTTTCAATAAGTTAGAACAAAACTTGTCAGTGGACGTCGCGATTGTAGGCGGAGGTCCTTCGGGGCTTGTGGCAGCGCGAGACTTAGCGTTAGCGGGTTATAAGGTTGCGATTTTCGAATCGAAACTTGCACCTGGCGGTGGCACATGGGGCGGCGGAATGTTAATGAATGAAGTCGTCGTTCAAAATGATGCTGCTGAAATTTTACATGAGTTTAATATCACAACAGTTCCGTTTGATGAACATTATCACACGGTAGATTCGGTCGAAATGGCGGCTGGTCTCATTTTTGGAGCACGAAAGGCTGGTGCAGTCATTTTCAATGCCATAAAAGTTGAAGATATTGCAATTCATGAAGGTCGCGTTTGTGGTGTGGTGATTAATTGGAATCCGGTCGTACGTTTGGACATGCACGTGGATCCCATCGTGATTACTTGCCGAGCACTCATTGATGGAACGGGTCATCCAAGCGAAATCATTAATAAAGCTGTACATAAAGCGGGTGTTTCGATTGATTCGCCTACAGGTGGTATTCTCGGTGAAAAACCAATGTGGATGGAAGATGGAGAACGCACAACCGTAGAGAATACAAAACGACTCTATCCAGGACTTTATGCTTCGGGAATGGCAGCCAATAATGTACAGGGCGGTTTCCGAATGGGGCCTATCTTTGGTGGAATGTTTAAGAGTGGTCGCAAAATTGCTCAAATCATTGCAAAGGATCTTGAAGCATGAACGATTTTGGCTTCTATCTTGTCATGACGAAGCCTGTCGTTGGATATGCTCGTTGTGCAGAGGCGGCCGTTCGTGCAGGCGTAAAGATGTTGCAATTGCGTATGAAAGATGTGTCGCGAGAAGCATTTCTCAAGACAGCACTAGAAGTACGTGCGATTACGCGTCACACAAAAACGACCTTTATTGTTAATGATGACCCAGAAATAGCCGTTGCTTGTGAAGCTGATGGCGTTCATCTCGGTCAAACGGATATGGCTTTACCTTTGGCACGCAAATATTATCCGCAGTTAAAGGTTTTTGGACTCTCGACACACAATCTAAATCAAGTGCATGAGGCAATTGCGCAAGCTCCTGATTATATTGGCGTAGGTCCAGTTTATACAACGCCAACGAAGGCGATTCCAGATCCAACCTTGGGATTAAGAACCATGTCGGAAATGATTGCTGCGGCCCCCTGCCCCGCCATCGCAATTGGTGGGATTGATGACGAACGGTTACCGGCAGTTCTTCAAGCTGGGGCACGGAATTTTGCAGTTGTTCGAGCAGTCTGTGAGTCAAAGGATCCCTTTGCAGCGATTGTCCATTTGCAACAACTTGCGCGTGAAACATTGGAGGCGCTCTCATGATTCATCCCTGTTGTCTTACAATCGCGGGAAGCGATTCGGGTGGCAATGCGGGTGTACAGGCTGATTTACGCGCTTTTCATGCCTATGGACGGCATGGATGTACCGTTTTCACAGCCTTGACCGCACAAAATCCTTTTGGCGTTTCTGCGATTCATCCGATTCCCGCAACAATGGTTGCCGCACAACTTGATGCGGTGTTAGGCGCCTATGACATTCATGCCTTAAAAACAGGGATGCTTGCGACACCTGAGACAATTGAATGTATCGCGGAGAAGCTACACGTCTTTCCACAGATTGCGAAAGTAATTGATCCCGTTATGATTGCCACAAGTGGCGCGCGTCTTATGACGGAGGATGCAATTCGTATATTGCGCATTGCGCTCCTCCCTTTAGCCACTGTTATCACACCGAATATTCCCGAAGCAGAAGTACTTTCCAGAAGATCAATTAGCGATGTTGCCTCTGCACATATTGCCGCTCAATCATTACACGCGCAGTATGGATGTGCCGTAATTATTAAAGGTGGACATTTTGAAGATAAGATGGCTACAGATGTGCTCTATGATGGGAGTCACTTTGAAGTCTTCACCGCGCCTCGTTTAATGCATCCTATCTCAACGCATGGCACAGGGTGTACATTTGCCGCGGCTTTAACAGCGGAACTCTCCTTTGGGCGAACGCTTAAAGCGGCTATTGCAGGAGCAAAACAACATGTCTCCACGGCAATTGAAAAAAGTTTTTTTGTTGGCGCCAATTGTGGTGTTCTTGGTTTTTGTAACTAACGTTTTTTAGGATTTTTTATGACACAACTTCAAGCTGCTCAACAAGGGTTACTCACGGATGCAATGCGTGCCGTTGCAACCACCGAAAACATTGACCTCGAAGTCTTACGCGCTGCCATTGCTAAAGGATCGGTCGTCATTCCGCGCAATCCCCATCATACCACATGCGAAGCAGTGGGTGTAGGTCGGTTGCTCACAACCAAAATCAATGCAAATCTCGGGCGTAGTGTGACGCATTCTGGAAAAGGTGATGAACTTGAAAAACTCGCAATTGCACTTGCTGCAGGTGCAGATTTTGTAATGGATCTCTCCGTTGGAGAAGATGTTAAAAGTATTCGTCAAGACATGTTGGACGCCTCGCCCAAACCATTAGGGACGGTCCCCATTTATGAAACGATTTCGCGACTCAAGGGTGACATCCCACACATGGATCCATCGCTGTTACTTACGGTGATTCGCGAACAAGCCGAGCAAGGCGTTGATTTTATGACGCTCCATGCAGGGCTTCGGTTAGAACATATCCCACTTGCGATGAAACGAAAGATGGGGATTGTTAGTCGTGGAGGTGCAATTATGGCAGAGTGGATGATGGAACATCACGCAGAAAATCCACTCTATCATCATTGGGATGAAATTCTTAACATTTTAGTTGAGCATGATGTTACCGTTTCATTAGGCGATGGGTTACGTCCAGGATGTTTAGCCGATGCTTCCGATGAAGCACAATTTGCAGAATTAGATGTTTTAGGCGAACTTGTTGAACGTTGCCGTACGCGAGGGGTACAAGTGATGGTAGAAGGACCAGGACATGTACCCTTTGATCAAATTAAAATGAATATGGACCGCGAAGCAAAAGTCTGCAAAGATGCTCCTTTTTATGTCCTCGGACCTGTAGTGACAGATATTGCGCCAGGATATGACCATATCACCTCTGCTATTGGAGCAACTGCCGCAGCGACCTATGGCGCGTCACTTCTCTGCTATGTTACACCAGCAGAGCATCTCGGACTCCCCGATGGCGAGGAGGTCCATGTAGGGTGCGTCGCTTATAAAATTGCTGCACATGCAGGTGATGTGGCGCGTGGATTACCGAGTGCACGCAATCGCGATGATGCAATGTCAGATGCACGGCGTGACTTTGATTGGGAACGACAATTTGCGCTCTCGCTTGATCCTATACGGGCACGTCAACGATGGATGAAGACACGTGCCTCTGCAGAAATCGCGCATAGCGATGATCATTGCTCAATGTGTGGAAAGGAATTTTGCGCAGTTCGCACTTCTCGTCGCATTCGCACACTTGCAGATCGCCTTGGCAAAGCGTGATGCTTTGTCAAAGTGAGTAAAGATTGCAAATACACTTTACCCACATGTTATCGTTATATCATTTGTGAGCGTTTTCTCGAGATTATAAAAGATTTTTTCTTTTTTCTCGACAAAATTACCTCTTATATGTTATACTAAACGCACGTATGAAAAAGCCTCTCGCCAAAGAGGTCGTGTTTAGCATTGAGGAGTTTTAACATGGCGGAATCCATTTCTGATTTACAACGTAAGATGAAGGCCTTGCAGATTCATGATAAGGCCGTAAAAGCTGCGGAACGTGGCAGCATTGAGATTGCTTTGACAATGTCGCGTCAAGCGTTGTCGTTAGCGCCTCATGAGAAAGATATCCGCCATCAATTTCATGAAACGCGTGTACGTGTTTTCCGTGCTGCGAAAAAAGGTGGCTTTGGCTTAAAGATGGCTGAAATGGGTGCACAGATGAAGACATCCAAAGTTCAAAATCTTTTAAAGCAAAACAAGCCCGACGAAGCAATGATTTTGGCAGAAGAAATTATGGATGTCAATCCGCTCTCGCCATCATTCAATGAATTTTACTTTGACGTTGCTCAACGTGCAGGTTATCCTGAAGCTCAACTTTCAGCGATGGAAACATTAGCTGGCGCTTGCCCCAATGATCGTGCCATTATGGAACGTCTCGGCGACACCTATGTGAAGCATGAAGTTTATGGACGTGCTGCAGATTGCTATCGTAAAGCCTCTGCTGCTGCTCCTACAGACCTCAATCTCCAGCGCAAGCTTAAAGATGCAATGGCGAAGAACACGATGACCGCCGGCGGTTGGGAAGAAAATGCGGGTAAAGTCGGTGGCTTCCAAAAAATGATTCGCGATAAGGAATTAGCCGCTAAGCTCGATCGTGAGAGTAAGGCTCAAGTCATCGGTGATGATGCTGAAATTGCCATTCGTGATGCGAAGGCAAAGATCGCAAAAGAACCAAAGAATATCAACTACTATCGTGCATTGGCGCGTATTTACATCCAAAACAAACGTTTTGATGAAGCGCTTGAAACCTTTGATGCGGCGCGCAAGGTGAATCCTTCTGATCCGGAACTCGATCGCAACTGGTCGGACACCAAAATTAAGTCGTACGACCTTAAAATTGAAGCCCTCCGTGCAGCGGGTAAAGAAGCCGAAGCCGAAGAAATGGAAGTCGAACAAGCACAGTTCGCCTTTGACGATCTCGTGCGCCGCGTTGAGAACTATCCCAACGATCTCGGTCTTCGTTACGAATTGGGCGTGATGTACTACACCTACGAAGCATATGACGATGCGGTGCAACAATTCCAGTTGGCGCAACGTAGTCCGAAGCATCGTCTTTGGGCGCTCTATTATCTCGCTTGCTCCTTCAAACAAAAGGGTCAACCGGATATGGCAGTGATGCAACTTGAAGCCGCAGCTAGCCAGTTGCAGGTGATGGATGATCTCAAGAAGCATGTCATTTACACCTTAGGCCAAATCGCTGAAGAAAAAGGTGATATTGATGCAGCCTTTAATTATTATAAAGATGTCTATGCCGCAGATATTGGCTTTGAAGACATTGATGCGTGTATGCAGCGCGTTCATGCACAACGTGGTTAATCCACTCTCCACACAAAACGGGCTCCGAAGTTGGGGCCCGTTTTTGAAATAACTTAAAACGAAAGTAAAGTAACAATGATGACGATTACGGAAAAAATCTTAGCTCGAGCAGCAGGAAAAGAACGCGTTGTGCCTGGTGAATCTGTTTGGGTTAAGGCAGATATTCTTTTAACCCACGATGTTTGTGGGCCTGGTACCATTGGCGTCTTTCATCGCGAATTTGGCGAAGAGGCCAAGGTTTTCTCGAAAGAAGGCATTGTGATTATGCCGGACCACTATATTCATACCAAAGACGAAAAAGCGCATCGTAATATTGATATTGATCGTCAGTTTGTTAAAGCGCAAGGACTCCCCTACTTTTACGATCCCGGTACACCCTCTTATGTTGGCGTTTGCCATGTTGGTTTACCTGAAAAGGGTCACGTCAAACCTGGCCAAGTCATTTTTGGAACCGACTCTCATACTTGTACGCATGGTGCATTGGGAGCGTTTGCAACTGGCATTGGTAATACAGATGCTGGTTTTGTTATGGGGACAGGCAAACTTTTGGTAAAAGTCCCCCATACATTACGCTTTATTCTCAATGGCAAGCTGCCGCCTTTCGTCACTGCGAAGGATGTCATTTTACGCATTATCGGTGATATCGGTGTTGATGGTGCAACCTATTGCGCAATGGAATTCTGTGGTGAAGCCATCGCCACAATGAGCGTTGAAGAACGTATGACCATTTGCAACATGGCGATTGAAGCAGGCGCAAAATCTGGCATTGTTCCTCCTGATGAAAAAACCCTCGCTTATGTCCGTGAACATTCAGGTGAACAAGATGTCGAGGTGATTTATGGAGATGAAGATGCACCTGTCCTCGCCACTTATACTTACGATGTGTCAACCTTTGTCCCATGTGTTGCGAAGCCCCATTTACCAGGTAATTATGCACCCGCCTCGGCATGCCGTGAGGTTAAGGTTGATCAGGTTTATATCGGCTCTTGCACGGGTGGTAAAATTGAAGACTTCCTTTGGGCCGCGAAGGTCTTAAAGGGCAAGAAAGTCTCTATCCGCACGTGCTTGGTCCCTGCGACATGTGCCGTTATGCAAGCATTAACAACGATGACAATTGAAGGTGAAACCCTTGAGCAAATTTTTGTAAATGCAGGTTGCGAACCAATTGCTCGCCCCTCGTGTGGCGCATGCCTCGGAGGCCCCATTGACACCTATGCTCGTACAACGGGCAAGGAGGTCGTAGTTTCAACGACCAATCGTAACTTTATCGGACGTATGGGCTCCAAGGAATCGCAGATTTATCTCGCCTCCCCCGCAACTGCTGCAGCAACCGCAATTGCAGGACATGTTGAATCCCCTTGGGCAGTTCTCGGCATTCATCTCCCTGAAGCCCCCCATGCTTTCCCAGCAAAGATTGATGGAACGCCCGACAAAGAAATCCCCTCACACGCAGAAGGGCCCGTCTCGACCTTTAAGATTACAGGTAAGGTCTATGTCCTCGGTGACAATATTGACACGGATTTAATTATCCCCACAATGTATCTCAACCTTGTCCCGACGATTCCAGAAGAATACAAGAAGCTTGGTTCGCATGCGCTCGCAGGGTTGCCCGACAGCTATCCAATCTTTTCCTCCAATCCGGATGGCACAACGCCCTATGCGATTATTATTGCAGGTAAGAACTTTGGCTGTGGTTCCTCGCGTGAACATGCTCCCATTGCCATTGGTGCTGCAGGTTGTAAAGCCGTTGTTGCAGAAAGTTATGCTCGCATTTACTTCCGCAATGCGGTTGCGACAGGTGAAGTCTTCCCCTTAGAAACACCCGTTTCCTTAACGGAGGCTTTCAAAACTGGCGATGAAGCGACTTTGGACCTCGCAACTGGAACCTTGACACGCATGAGCGATGGTATGGTTTATCCGCTCTCTGCTGCAGATGCCGTTGCACCCGTCATCGCGGCAGGCGGTCTCTTTAACTTCGCTCGTCAGAACAATATGTGCTCGGCGAAATAATCCTCTTTCACCACAATAAAAACGAACCTTTGTGCACTTCACAAGGGTTCGTTTTTTATTTTTTTTAAAGTATTAAAAATGACGCGAATGAGCAGTCGCACACGTTTACGTACACTTCTTCCCTTTCTTTTTTATGGTTTTAATCTTAACTGGAAAAACTTTTTTTCATTTCTCTTTGATTTCTTCGTCTTTCTATAAAAAAACATTTGCATTTGATTCATTTTTTACCTATAATATAAGTGTAAGTATAGGAAGGTTAAGCGAATGCAGCCGAAATACAAGAGAATTTTGTTAAAATTGAGTGGAGAAGTTCTCAAGGGGACCTCGACGGCATGTCATGATGATACGGTTCTCTCCGATGTTGCCAATCGCCTTACAGCCCTTGTAAAACAAGGCGTACAGGTCGGCGTGGTGCTCGGAGGCGGAAATATTTTCCGTGGGTTAACTGGAGCTCAAAATGGCACCAATCGTGTCCTTGGCGATACAATGGGTATGCTTGCAACCATCATCAATGCGCTCGCAGTGCAAAATGCACTTGAACGCATTGGCACAGTTGCAACTGTTATGACCGCACAACAAATGCCACAAATCGCCCCTCCCTTCAATGCTCGTCAAGCACAAGTATTGTTAGAACAAGGCCATGTGGTGATTTTTGCTGGCGGAACAGGCAATCCCTTTTTCTCTACCGATTCGGGTGCAGCACTCCGTGCAGCAGAGATTGAAGCAGATGCATTGCTCAAGGCTACAAAGGTCGATGGCATTTATACCGCCGACCCTAAGAAAGACCCCACCGCAACGCGTTACGCCACGCTCACATACGAAGAAGCGCTCGCCAAGCGTCTCAATGTTATGGATGCTGCAGCCTTCGCACTTTGCCGCGATAACAATATCTCAACAATTGTCTTTGACTTCGAAAATCCGGAAGCACTTACAAGTGTCGTTTGTGGCGACACCACACTTGGCACAGTTGTTACCGTCTAACCCCTTTTTAAATTTGTCGATTGACTTAACAGTATAGGAAAAAACATGAACACAGCACAAGAAGTGATTACAGATGCAACCACCCGTATGGATGGCGCCGTTGCAACCCTCAAAGATCGTTTCTCAGGTCTTCGCACTGGCAAGGCGTCTCCCTCTCTCGTTGATGGCCTCCAAGTCCCCTACTATGGCGTTCCAACACGTTTGCGCGATATGGCAAACATCTCTACACCCGAACCGCGCCAAATCACCATTGCTCCGTTTGATCCCTCGGTATTGAACGAAATCGAAAAAGCAATTCTCGCAGCAAACCTCGGTGTTACTCCTCGTAACGATGGGCGTATGATTCGTATCACGATGCCTGAACTCACCGAAGAACGCCGTAAAGAAATCGTCAAGGTCGCAAAGACACAAGCCGAAGAATGCCGCGTTGCCATTCGTAACGTTCGTCGTGATGCAAACGATCACATCAAGGCGCTTCAAAAGGACAGCAAGATTTCTGAAGACGAAGCCAAAAAGGCTCTCGATGACATCCAAAAGTTGACGGATGCTAAAGTTGCCAAAGTTGATGCAGACTTCAAGGCAAAAGAAGCTGAAGTCATGGCCGTCTAAGTCCGTATTTAACATTCGCATTGTCGTCACTCACAAGGAGAAACAGTATTATGGCAGCTCCAAGAAAACTTACCATCAAACTTCGTCCCGTTGGTGCAAAGCCTGCAGCTCCGGCAGCCGCAACGCCTGCGCCTACACCAGCGCCTGCTCCTGTGCCTCCACCGGCACCTGAGGCTCCTGTTGAGGAAATGACGCCCATTGTTGAATCCCCCGCGACGCCTACGC
>JAUNQZ010000173.1 GCA_030535915.1 bacterium | reverse complement strand
ATATCCATTTACATCCTTTGAATGTACAGTGGTAGGAGCTAAATTCAAGTATCGTTCTTCGTAGATTTTTTTTTTCCAATTCTGATTCCTGATAACAAAAATGTTCATTATAAAATGAAGCATTATCTAAATCAATATCAGGGATATCACAAAACACACTATGAAAGAGACATTGAAACTCTGTATATATGTTATTTTCAGATAGTTTGCAAGGTGTATGTTTTTCTATAAGTTTCATGGCTGTAACATTTAAATTTCTCGTTTTAGTAGATGACAAAAACTAAATTTTATCACCTATATTACTGATGTTTGATTAGTTATTTCTTGTAAAGGTCCCTGAAAAGTAGTAACTTTAAAGAAAAGTTTAGCCGCCTTTTCCCTGAAAGTTACGACAACTCCTAGGGACAGCAACAAAGTTAATCAAATTGTCCCAATTATGCAAGAGCATCTTGGCTCGACAATGAATCTTGCCCGCATTAATTTACTGGCTTTTGCGCTCCACGCACTTTGCATCGTACAGACCGTCAGCCTTCATAAGATTGCCTCTGCGATGCCTACGGGCGTGGAACGGGATTCCAACCTGCGCCGCCTGCATCGTTTCCTTGCAGGATACGCTCTCAACCTTGACCTTATCGCCAAAGTGATATTTGCACTTCTGCCTGTCAAGAGCGGGCCGGTCCTGACTCTGGACCGCACCAACTGGAAATTTGGTGAGACCAACATCCATATCCTCATGCCCGGAGTGACACATAAAGGCGTTGAGTTCCCTTTGCTTTTTTCCATGCTTGACAAACGTGGCAACTCCAATTGGGAGGAGCGTGTCCGGCTCATTGACAGATTTATACGCCTGTTCGGAAGCATTCCGCCTCCAATGCCAGTAACCCAAGGATTTGTCCAAAAATCACCCATGTTTATTCTTCTATTATTGATAAATGATATTTGTATATTTCTGAAAACGACTTGTGGGCTTGTCGGGGATTGTCATTTGGATTTGGGTGCCGAGGAGAGGATTGAGATAACGTTCACGGAATTTGCGTTTGTCTTTGAAGCCACAAAATTCGGTTATCTCGGCCAATGAGCGAGGCTCTTTGCAGAACTCGATGATTCTCTCTTCGATGGTTTTATATGTTTGACTTGTGCCCTGACTTGTGCCCTTCGACAAGTCAGACTCGTTTGTAGCATGGACATTGACACGAAAGGCGGTGATTGTATTCACGTCAAACTCTGCCGGTGGGTTGCCGTTATCTTTCAGCATCTCTTGAACGCGGGTTACACCTCGGTTGAGTTTATTGACATATTTCATCATTCTCATGGCTTCTGCCACAAGAGGATTGCGATAGTCATTGACCGACGGGAAGTTTTTAGGACGGGCTTCGCCATACAGTCCACCTGCATTCATCACTTCAATGTAGTCGTCAAACTGATAAAGACGGATAGGCATATTGGCTTGATAATCCCTATGCATACAGGCTTATGTAAAGCCCTACATTATGTAAACATCTCCTCCTTTCTAAACATTCTTATTCGTATAAATCAATTCGTTTACTTTCATTT
>JAUNQZ010000080.1 GCA_030535915.1 bacterium | reverse complement strand
CATCAACAAACTTATCGCGGAGGGGAAACTCACAGCATCTCCTCTCTTGCGTCGTGTTGCAGCCATTAGTGTTGGAATCTGTGAAGGTGTTCCAACGCTTGATCTTGACTACGCACACGATTCTACGGCCGATACAGATATGAATGTTATCATGACGTCCGAGGGGCGTTATGTTGAAATTCAAGGCACTGCAGAACATGACCCCTTTGATGACGTAGCGCTCGACACCTTACGAGCACTCGCCAAAGAAGGTTGCTCCCAACTCTTCGCAGCTCAAGCCGCCGCACTCAACGCATAATCATCTCATCGTACATCTCCAATGACAACCATCAAACTCAAGCCTAAACGCGATAATCCCACACGCCATCGTCACCCTTGGATTTTCTCTGGTGCGATTGCAGAAGTCAAAGGTTCTCCCCAACGAGGTGAAACCGTCGCTGTAACCAATGATCATGGAGAACTTCTTGGTTTTGGAGCTTGGTCTCCAGAGTCGCAAATCCGTATCCGCATGTGGGATTTTGGTGATTGTGCACCCATTGACGAAACTTTTTTCAATCGTCGTGTACAAGATGCCCTTGCAATCCGTAGCGGTATGACCTCCCGCTTTGAAACCAATGCACTTCGCTTAATCAATGCAGAAGCTGACGGGTTACCAGGAGTCACAGTTGACATTTACGATACCACCCTCGTTGGCCAATTTACCACAGCTGGCGCAGAAACAAACAAACATACAATCGTCAAAGCACTTATGTCCGCCACTGGTGCGACCTCCTTCTACGAACGTAGCGATGGTGATGGCCGTCTTCGTGAAGGACTTGAACAAATGACAGGTCGCCTCGCAGGCGATGAGCCCCCCAATAAAATCCACATCCATGAACGTGAGGTTAACTTTGAGGTTGACGTTCGCCTCGGTCATAAAACAGGTTTCTATCTTGACCAACGCGAAAATCGGCGCATCATCGCCACCTATGCGCAGGGGCAAACAGTCCTCAACACATTTGCCTTTACTGGCGGTTTTGGCATTGCCGCGCAGGCTGCAGGTGCCGCACATGTCACCCACATTGACATCTCGGGAACCGCTCTTGAACAAGCCAAAATAAATGCGTCTCTCAATGTCAATCACGAGGCCGTAACCTTTCAAAAAGCCAACGTCTTTGAAGCCCTCCGGACCTATCGTGACAAAGCCGCAACCTTCGACATCGTAGTCCTCGACCCGCCTAAATTTGCCGAAACGCGCAGCCAAACAATGAAAGCTCTTCGTGGTTATAAAGATATCAATCTTCTCGGCATTAAACTTGTTCAACAAGGTGGACTCCTAGCAACCTTCTCCTGCTCAGGAGCGATTGATCCACAGCTCTTCCGAACAATGGTAACAGAAGCTGCACATGATGCCGGTCGCGATGTTCGCATTTTAAGTGAACTTCGTCAAGCGCCCGACCATGTCGAAGCCCTCTCTTTCCCCGAAGGCTTCTATCTCAAGGGTCTCCTCTGCCGTGTTCTTTAAAATAGCGTCACCCATTCTCCTTGGAGGTTCCCTATGAAAGCATTTAAAGCCTATGACATTCGTGGTATCTATGGGACGGAACTCACAGACGACATTGCCTATCAAGTCGGACGTTGCCTTCCAAAACTCCTCAACGCCAAACGCATCCTCATTGGTCGCGATGCACGCCGCTCATCTCCCGCTTTAAGAGCTGCTCTCGTACGCGGATTAAATGAAGCTGGTGCGATGGTTGAAGATATGGGACTCGCAACAACTCCCATGGTTTACTTCTTCACTGCGGAGAAAGGTTATGATGCATCCATTATGATTACAGCCTCTCACAATCCTGGCGAATATAATGGATTAAAAGTCTCCAAGACTGGCGCGCTCCCCGTCAGTTACCATCTTGGTCTCAATCAAGTAGAAGCAATGATTGAAGCTAATGCCCTTCCTCCGCCTGCCATAACCCCTGGCACTTGTCAAACCGTTACTTACCAAGACGAATACATCCAATGGATGCGTCAGCATCTGCCCACCATCACCGGCTTACGCTTTGCAATAGACTGCTCCGATGGCTCTGCAGGGCTTATCGCTCGCGAGATTTTTGGCGATACGGCCATCTATCTCAATGATTCCCCCAACGGAGACTTCCCGCATCATGGTCCTAACCCATTAGAAATTGAAAATTGCCAACAACTCATAGATGTTGTCAAAACACAAAACCTTGACCTCGGCTTGATTTTTGATGGTGACGCAGACCGTGTAATGTGCATTGACAACAATGGAGAGTTCGTACAACCCGACACGCTCATTCCTCTCTTCGCACAACTCCTTCGCAGTAAAAGCGACCCCCAAGACATCGCCGTTGTCCACGATATTCGAACGTCTCGTGGCGTTATTGAAACCATCCAAGCATACGGCTTCACGCCTGTGATGGTCAAAGTCGGCGCAGCCTTCGCAAAAACCGAACTCCGTCAACGTCAAGGTCTTTGTGGTGGCGAAGTCGCAGGCCACTACTACTACCGTGACTTCCACTGGTGCGACAGTGGTATCTTCGCCGCCGTTCACGCCCTCACGCTCGCCGTACAAGCCAAAAGCGCAGGTTCGACCTTCGCCGAACGCATCACACCAATTGCCACTCGTTACCATCGTTCTGGAGAAGTTAACGTGCATAACATTGACAATCGACAAGCTGCCATTGAACGCGTTGAAACGGCGCTTGTTAAGCTTTTAGGGCAACCTGAAACACGTGTTGATTTTGATGGCGTTCGCCTTGATTGGCGCGATGCATGGTTTGGCGTGAGAGCCTCCAATACCGAACCGATTCTTCGTCTCGCCGCAGAGGCGAAGGCGCTTCCCCAACTTCAAACGATGCTTGCGATAGCACAAGCTGCAGCACAACCATCCTAAGCCTTTATGAAGCCGTTTCGCAATGCCGTAAACAACAAACAAGCCAGCGTCCCAATGATGGGCACGCGTCAAGGCATTCCGTCACCCCTCGCCAATGGATCAAAAGGAAATCCTCGACAAAAAAAAGTTTTAAGAACCTTCAACCTTACCTTTCCATGCGTTCAAAAACTCGTCTTCTTTTTTCTTCCTTTAGCATTAGGGTGCCAATCACTTTCCCCCCATCCATCGCCCGCCACAACGACGAATCCCGCGCCTTCTATCCTCCCTTCTCCCGCCCTTGGAGAAACCATCAAAGCGCCCATTCCAATGACCTCAATCCTTGCGAGCATGAACTATCTTGATCGTCTTGTTTGGGAAGATAACACGCCCGTCCAATGGGAACGCATTCACTCGATTAAACATGCCGAGCCTCTGCCGCCTCCAACAACGCTTTGGGAAAAAACAAAAGACTTTTTCGGTCTTCGTAAAGTACCCGGTCCAATCCTTGATTGCTATCGTCTCTCGGGTCCTCGCCATCCCGAAAAAAAACTTTGGATGAATCCCTACGCCAAGGAAAATTATCCCCTACCTCCCAACGGTTTAAAGTTTCGTTAAAGGAAAGCCGCATGCTGACCATTGTCCTCTATAAAGATGTTTTTAAAAGTGGCCGAGGCGCCGATCGTGCAACAGCCGCGCTTCTCAATGCGCTCGCTAGCCGAGGCTATACCCTTCACCTCATTACACAACATCGTCCCACTGAACCCTTCTCTGTAACCCTTGCCCAAAACATTCACTATCACACGCTCACCATTCCCCCCAAAAAGGGAATTAAGGCAATTGTCAATAAACTCTTTTTACGTTTTAAGCTGGGTGAACGTCTCCTTCGTCGCTGGCTTCCCGCTTGCGACACGACGCTTCAAACGTGTCGTCGCCTTCAAGCCCTGATTGCGCCACTTGTCCCAGACCTTATTCTCTCTGCCGGTAGCAATGAAACAATTGATCTCTGTGCCGAAGGGAACTTGCCCGCGCCGCTTCTTCAACTCTTCCACATCTTTCCACTCGAGGCCTTTAAGAAGAACAAACTGCAGCGCGCTACACGCTTTAAACACGCCCTTCGCAACCATGTCAACGCTTGCCAAGTCCTTCTTCCCTCTCACGTTGAAGCGCTTCGCCCTTATACAACGGCGCCGATAAAAGCCATTGGCAATGCCATCGCTGCGCCCTGCAACCTTCAACGTCCACCGACCGACCAACGCGACAAACATATTGTTTATATCGCCTACTTCTCGAAAGACAAAAATCAACTCGGACTCATCGAAGCCTTCGCCCAAACGAAGGCCGCTCAACAAGGTTGGCGTCTCCATCTCTACGGCACTGGTACACCCGAATGGGAACATCGACTCAAAGCATGCGCCAAACACAATCACATTGACCACGCCACGGATTTTATGGGCCTCACTGAAACGCCCTACGCTGTGCTTCAACAAGCTGCCATTTGCGCCTATCCTTCACTTACAGAAGGTTTTGGCATGGCCCTTGCTGAAGCCATGTGGTGTGGTTGCGCCTGCATCGGATTCAAAACCGCCGCAGGCGTCAATGAATTACTGACCGACAATCTCACAGGTCGCCTCGTTGATCCTACACCAGAGGCCTTTGCCGCCGCCATTGACGAACTTGCCTTTGATGCACACAAACGACAAGCCCTCGCCTCCACCGCCGCACAAACAATGCAAGCCGCCTATGCGCCCGATATCATTTGGCAAGCCTGGGAAGACCTTCTGCAACAATGTGTTAAATAAGCAAACCTTACATCGACGCAAGCAAAGCTTGAACATCGCTTGTCATTTGACGTGTCCATTGAACCGCGAGCGCATGATAGGTTTGCGGGCGTTCTTCAAGTGCCGCCATCTGCGGCAATGAAACAAGCCGAATCGTCACGCATTTCTTGCCCATATCAAAGAGACTCTGCCCCTTCGCCAAAAGCCGATAATCATAGTGCAACGCAATCGGTTGAATCGGGGATTGTGTTCGCAACGCAAGTTGCGTACCGCCACGATGCCAAGCATGCATTGTTGTCGGATGAGGCGAACGCGTCCCTTCAGGAAAAACAAGGATATTATATCCTGCAGCAAGTAATGTAGGAGCTTCCTCCATTAAACGCGCATCATCATGTAAAAAAACGCGTCGCACAATCACCCCAATCAATGGATGCCGACGCAAGGCCGCCTTCGCAACCGAAAAGGTCCTCGGCAACAAAACCGTTAAAATAACGACATCAATCAGTGACGGATGATTCGCCAAAATCACACAACCGCGTATATCGGCCTGAAAAGCACTTCGGTCGATGCGAATGAGACGCGTGGCGCAAAATCCCTTTAAAATGATCCACCACATGCCTCGAACCATCTTCAAGGCGAGCGATCGCTTCCAAACAAAAGGTAAAATGAGATACGAGAGACACATTCCCCCAATCCCAAAAACAACGAAAAATAAAAGCGACAAAAAACTACGAAATACACGCATAATAAATAATATTTTAAATCGTAAACCTATCGAGTAGAGACCGATTAAAATAATTTACACATGAGACTAACAACGCGTAAGAGTAAAATAACGAGAGGTAAGCGTTGAAGTTTCTCCATTAAAGAAAGCCTCAATAATACTAGGCGTTAATTGAGGTGCATCAATATGGCCTTCACTCCGTTGACATAATATCCCCCCCTCAATCACATCGTTCTCAGGCAAAATAAAGACGCCCAAGGTCGGTGTATTATTCGTCTCTTCACTATAAATCCAAAGGGTTCGCTGATCCGCAAGAAGCGCTTCTAAAAGACTACATTCAAGCGTTTCATCTCCTGCGGCAAGAGCACTATAAGAAGCTTCATTCTTTGTAAAAATTGAATAAAGTCCTGGTGCGGCATTATAAACAGATGTGCTAAAACGCATAGGAGAAACATCTCCATCCGCAGTAAAAGCCGCAACAAGTTTTCGCGTAAGTTCATCTTCCCCATCTTGACTTGCAAAAACAACGCGATAATTCTGTAGCATTCCATCTGTAATTTGATACGCGACAGCGAAGGTATGTTGTTGCAATCGAGAAAGTCGGCGGCGCTGTAGGGGGGGGACAAAGTCAAGCTTGACGGGTGCATTACTCGCAAGTACTACAGGACGAAAAAGCATAATTGTTGATGTCTTCATAATTAACGCTTAAAAATAAGTGAAGTGTTTACACCACCAAAGGCAAAATTGTTAGAAGCCACATAGTCCGTAGAAAAAGATTGTCCGTCGCCCATAATAAGGTTCATTGAGCCGCATGCTTCATCTGGATGAACAAGGTTCAAATTTGGCGCGAACCACTCATTACGCATCATTTCAAGAGAGAGAATCGCTTCAAGGGCTCCGCATGCACCAAGCGTATGACCAATATAATTCTTAATTGTACTAACCCATGGCTTTGAGCCATAAACAGCCGTTGTTGCAGTACCTTCTGCCACATCACCAAGCGCCGTTGCTGTACCATGGGCATTAACATAGCCAATCGCATCAGCACTTAAATGTGCATCGGCAAGAGCCAAACGCATTGCTTGTGCCATTGTTTCATGATTAGGTTGCGTCACATGACGACCATCGGTATTTGTTCCAAATCCAACAATTTCAGCGAGAATCGTTGCTCCTCGAGCAAGTGCATGTTCGCGCTCTTCTAAAATCAATGTACCTGCACCTTCACCAATAACAAGACCATCTCTATCTCGATCAAACGCACGCGGTGCAAGATGTGGTGCATCATTTTTACGGCTTGTTGCAAAAAGCGTATCAAAGACTGCCACTTGTGTAGCGCTAAATTCTTCTGCTCCACCTGCAATCATCACATCTTGTAAACCATATTTGATTGCTTCATAAGCATTACCAATAGCAAGGCTACCAGAGGTACAAGCTGTT
>JAUNQZ010000079.1:502-6833 GCA_030535915.1 bacterium | reverse complement strand
GGGCGACTTTGCTCGTCAATATGGGCGACTTTGAAAAAGCCTATAAATACAGGCTTTTAACGACTCCTTAAAAAACGGTGTAAAAACGACTCCAAAAGGTCTCTGTTGAACTCAAAAATGAGATGCACTTGAAGCCTTTTTGAGTTCAAAAAAAGGTCTTCCTTCATTCAAAAAAAGGACGCTTTCGTAAACGGTTTTTTATTTTGAAAAAGTTTTTTTACTCGCATTGAATTAAACGAAGATGGTCATCTAAAATATTTTTTCAGCGTCTCTAGGAGTCTGTCGCGTGAAGTTACGGTAAAGACCAAAATCGAGGATAAAAGGGTTAAAAGCGACACTTTTGAAGGAGTTTGCCGGGGTAAATGACTGAAAAGCGGGAGTTTTTAGGCCTTTTAGACCGATTTTTGGTCTAGTAATCTTTCGTGCGACAGGCGCCTAGGATACTTTTTGAAGGTTGTCAAAAGAGAAGAAAGAAAAATATTTAAAAAAAGCAACTCAAAGTTCTCTTTTAACGATGAAAAGGTGCGGTTTTTTGTTCACTTTTAGGAGAGGTTTTGATATAATTTAAAGGATTAACATTTATAATGTATAGAGGTTGGCTATGATTAAGGTGAAAATTATCGGTGCGACGGGATATGGTGGCATCGGTTTAATTGAATTATTGCATCAACATCCAGAAGCAAAAATCACGACGCTTGTGGCGCGTGAAGATGTGGGTCGTCGTATTTCGGAAATTTATCCTCACTTAGAGGGCTTTTGTGATTTACCCATTTTGGATGCAGAGGATCCCCAAGCTCAAGCATCGGCAGACATTGTTGTTTTCTCTACGCCTGACCGCGTAGGTATGTATCAAGCACCTGAAGTGATTGCTAATGGCGCAAAGGTGCTTGACTTCTCTGGAGACTTCCGTTTCACCACACAAGAAGCTTATGCCGATTATGCTACGCGTCATGGGAAAGATCCCATTCATGCCTCCCCCGACCTCTTGGGTAAAAATGCCTATGGCTTAGCAGAACTTCATCGTGCAGAAATTCAGGCGGCACCTGTTGTTGGCAATCCGGGGTGTTTTGCATGCAGTTGCATTTTAGGGCTCTCCCCAGCAGCGAAGGCAAAACTCTTTGACCCAATGAGTGTCATTTGCGATTGCAAGACGGGCGTCTCTGGTGCAGGCAAGAAATTGGCGGCGACCTTCCACTATCCTGCGCGTTATGAAAACATGAATGCCTACAAGCTTGCAGGTCACCAACATGTTTGTGAAGTTGAGCGTGAACTCTCGCTCCAGTACGGACAAGAAGTGCGTATCACCTTTACCGCACATGTCGTGCCGCTTTGCCGTGGTATCATGAGCACACTCTATGGACAAATGACACAGCCTATGACCGAAGATGAAGTCGTTGCACTCTACAAAGACTTCTACAAAGATTCTCCCTTTGTCCGCGTCTATGGTTCTAAGGCTGCCATTGGGACCCATTGCGTCTCTCGCACCAACTATTGCAACCTCGTTGTGAGTGTTGATGAGCGCGTGAATCGTTTACGTATCGTTTCGTATATTGACAATTTGATGAAGGGTCAAGCTGGCTCGGCCTTGCAAAATATCAACTTGATGGCTGGTTTACCCGAAACCATGGGCTTAATGCGCTCGGGTATGTATCCTTAAGAGGAGATTAAAGATGAAGAAGACGGTAAAGAAAATGACTCCTAAAGCTCCTGTAAAAGCAACGAAACCTGTTGCAAAGGCTACCCCTAAAGCAACCCCCAAACCCGCAGAAAAAATCATTGCTAAAAAGCCGACCACAGCAAAAACTCACACCCGTGCAGGTGGCTTAGGTCGTGGATTAGGTGCATTGATTGATGCGCCTGTAGCACCCGTGCGTCCTGTCGTACATCCTCCCATCACCACAATTGCAAAGCCTGTGGTTGAAGAAAAGTATGCCAATAGCGTTTTGACCGTGCCGGTCTCTGAAATTGTGCGTTCACCTTGGCAACCGCGTCAAACCTTTGACGAAAATGCCTTGCGTGAACTCGCCGATTCTATTCGTACCAATGGCATCATTCAACCGCTCGTTTGCCGTAAACTTTCGGATGGTCGGTTTGAACTCATTGGTGGTGAACGCCGTTTGCGTGCATCGCAATTGGCAGAACTCACCCATGTGCCAGTCATTCTTATCGAAGCTGAAGACCGCAAAGCTGCAGAACTCGCCATTGTAGAAAACATCCAGCGCGCAGACTTGAATGCGATTGAAGAAGCCGAAGGGTATCGTACGCTTTCTGAAAAGTTCAACCTCACACAAGGTGAAGTCGCTGAACGCGTGGGTAAGCCGCGTCCTTCCGTTGCAAATGCATTGCGTTTGTTAGAGCTCCCCGATGAAACCAAAGCCATGGTTGCAGATGGTCGTTTACCAGCGGGTCATGCAAAGGTGATTTTGAGCCTTGCTCGCACCGAGGACCGTATCCGTATGGGTCGCCGCGTTGTCACCGAAGGATTAACCGTTCGCACGCTTGAACGTATCGTTGCCAGTATCAACACGCCACCCGTGCAACATCGTATGGCGCGTTATGATTTGCCAACCGACTATTTGCGTGATTTGATTGATCGTTTACATGGTCTCTTTGGCACAGCGGTTCGCGTCACCCCAAGTAAGACCTTCCCCAATGGCCGCCGAGCAAAGGGTATGCTCGAGGTGGACTTCTACAACAACGAAGACCTCGATCGTATCTTATCGATCCTTGGTATCCGTATGGACTAAATCCATGATGCATACAACGCCACATTTCATTCCTTACAAACCCTCTCGTCTACGGAGATGGTTCGGAGGAATGATCGCAGTGGTTGTGTGTGCGCTTGTGGGATGTTCGGAAACGACCACCACTTCTGCGGAAGAAGACAAACGCCTCGGCGAGATTGCGTTTAAGGAAGCCGCTTCTCTCATTGAAGCACACCCTCAACGCATTGCAGGTGTACATTCTGCTCGTGTTGCAAAGACCTTAGAGCAACGCCTCACCAACACCAAACGCAAAGCAACAATGATGCCCTTTCATACGCCTCAGGGCGTCATGGTCAATGTGCTTTATAGTGCTCCAGAAGGGGTTGAGCCGATTGTTTTATTCGTCTCACATTTTGACACGAAAGTCGGCATAGATAATTTTGTTGGAGCTAATGATGGTGCTTCAACGACGGGCTTGCTTATCGCACTCGCGAATGAAACCGATTGGCCGATAATGTGTCTCTTTACCGATGGCGAAGAGTGTGTCACCGAATATTGCACACAAGATGGATTACATGGCAGTTGGCATGCAGCAAAAGAAGGTATTGGCGGAGATTTACCTGTTGTTGTCCTTGATATGCTTGGAGACAAAGATTACACCCCTGCATTAGTTTCAAATGCATCCGACATTCTCAATATGCATCTCCGTGCCGCGGCAAAGAAAGCAGGGATTACCCTCGGGCAAGAGGGCCCTATCATTGACGATCATGTCCCCTTTTATGCTTATGGTCGTCGCGTTGCGAATGTGATTGATTTTGATTTTGGCAAAGACAACGCTTATTGGCATACTGAAGAAGACACACTTGATAAAATCAGTGCAGACTCCCTTGGTAAAACTGCAGCGTTGGTTCGCTATTTAATTGAAGAACTTCAAAGTAAGGAAACAAAATAATGATTACAGTATGTTTGAACTTTTTTGTCGCGATCACCGCTGGTGTCGTTTTGACAATCGCCGATGTTTCGGCTTGGTATTGGTCGATTCTTTGGACAATTCTCATCGCCATCGCTGGGATGTTTATCATTGGGCGCATCTTGCGTAAACGCATGGGCAAAGTCCAAGATGAAATCCAATGCATTATGATGGAATATCAACAGCGCATGCAAGCCAAAATTCAACGCTGGCGGACCAAGCCTGTCTCAAGCCCTAAAGCCGCAGAACAAGAACTTGCCCGTGATCGTGATGAAATGATTTCGGCGATTCAAGCAGTTTTACAACCCCTCGAAAAATATCGTTTATGGATTCCACTCTTGGGTCGTCAATTGGCGACAATGGAACTTCAATTTGCTTGGCAAAAGAAGGATTGGAAGCGTGTTGATGAACTCTTCCCGCGTGCACTTTTGATGGACCCCATGCTCGTCACCATGCGTATGGCTCGTATGTGGACTCAAGAAGCGAGCGATGATGAGCTTGCAGCCTTCTTTGCCAAGGCGACACGCCGTGCGCGTTATGGCACAACCGCATTATTGTATGCCGCATACGCATGGATGCTCGTCCGTCGCAATCGTGTTGATGATGCACACAAGGTGTTGGTTGAAGCAAATGAAAAGAACGAACACCCCGTCTTGAAATCCAATCGTGATTTGCTTGCAAATAATCGCATCGGTCACTTTAGCAATGCAGGCTTTGGTGAAGAATGGTATGCACTTTGGTTGGAAGAACCCAAGATGCGAGCACAACGCCAGCGTCATCCTGGCCGTTTCTTTGGTTAATCCAATACATTTATGCAATTAACACTGTTGTCCCGCACCACACCGCTTGTGTCTTTGGATCAAACTCAGACACAAGCTCGGACGATGTGTTTATCCATTTTATTAATTCTTTTTCCATTTGCAATTGCCTTGGCTTTAACGCCAGGGCTTGTTGCTATGGTTTTTGTAGCAACCCTTCTTGTTGCATTTAAAACACATTGCTTAAAGCCTTTCCTTGTAACGCTTGGAGTTGCATTTGCGATTCTTCTCTTCTTCCCTACCCCTGCAGCCATTTACTGTGATGCAGACTACTTCCATCTACCAGCGATTCGTGTAATTGCAGGAGATGGAAATGTCAAACCCCTAAATGATGGTGGGATTTGGTGGACGCATTTTAAAGCTTGTCTCCCTGATGGGTTTCATCGTTATGGAGCAGCACTTTATAACTTAACGGGTTGGGTGGATGCAGCCAATTCACTTCTTTTCATTCTTATTGTTCCGGCATGGCTCACATGGCGACAACATTTAGGTCGTTGTGCAACAATTGTCATTCTCTTTGGACCGGTTGTCTTTGCTTCCTGTTTTAATCCCCTTCCCGATGGTTCGGTCTATCTCTTACTTGTTACCGCGCTTGGAGCGCTTAAAGGAAAACAACTCAACCTTACACTCGCGGCGCTCCTTGTCGCAAGCACACTCAAAGTTACAGCATGGGTGCCTGCCGTCTTCATTGCGGGCATTCTCCTCTATCAACATCCGCGTCAATGGAAACGCATTTTTATAACAGGGCTCGCTGCCATTGTTTACAATATTGGATTCTTTATTACACTCTTCTCAGGAGAATCTCTCCCTACCGCCGATTTTGCAGCAATGGAAGGTTCCGCACGCTCTCTTGGGTGGGTTGCGCGTTTTGCGTATGCTTATTTAGGGCATTGGCTTGTTCCTGGAGAGTTTCAATTTAATGTTCCCATCGGTGGATTTGATGGCGGTGGGATTGATGGTCTTGGTCCCATCTTTCGACTCCTAACATGGATTTCAATTGGTTTCACCATTGCATTTTACAAGCGTCTTAAGCCATGGGTGCCGCTTCTCATTGTTTGTTGGGGAAGTGCCTTTTGTGTTTCCACTCTTTACATGGGCTATGCGCGCTATGTACCGCTCATTTATCTCGCCATTATGTTCCCCTTTATTCTCTTAGCGCCACGGCTCTCGCTTGTGCCTGCAGCGCTTATTTGTGCGATTCCCTTTGTGTGGATTGGGTGGCGCGTTATTCTCATTACAGAACGCCTCACTGTTCTTGACCCCGCCCATACGGAGGCGATTTCAAGTAATACCTATAATCTTCGTTGTGTGGCGCGTGAAATGGAGATACCTTTGGTCGCTCATAATGAGAATTTCATCCCAAGTGCATCATTAATGTATGCCTATCTTCCTCGAGAAGAGGCACATGTGTTCCCTGCCATCCCGCGGACTTATGAGCGTGACCAGCGCCTTCGACCGTTCAACCAAAAGATGGATGATGTTGCAGGTTATGTCATTCAAGAATGGCTCCCATGGAGTTTTTGCAATCTCCATCATTTAGCATTTTCAAGTTTACGTTATCGCTTTAAAGCAAGCCTTACATTCCCCCGAGGAAAATATGACGCTTCATCCTCTAACAACAACTGATTTAACGCGTTTACTGCCGTATTTTCAATCGCAAATGTTTCGTATGAGCGATTATACAGCAGGGTTTCAACGCATGTGGATGCTCTACTGTAAAAACACATTTACAGAAATCCATAATTGCCTTATTATCCATGCAACACTCGGCGGTAAAACTTATTTTTACTATCCCCTTAACTTAACAGGGAATACTGACGAAGAACTTGCAGCTATCC
>JAUNQZ010000079.1:0-492 GCA_030535915.1 bacterium | reverse complement strand
TGAGAAGTTTTGTGTTTTAGTAGAGATTCCACTTCGTTGGACATCTGTTCCCGAAGAACGTCTCGGGTTACTCACGCGTCGTTATGGTCGTAATTTAACCTTAACCAATCCTCGCACATGGAGAGATTATCTTTACGAAGTAAAAGATTTTGTTGAGTACGCGGGGAAACATTTTTCAGGTCAACGGAATCATGTACGAAAATTTCAACGCCTCTATCCCGAAGCGAAGTTTCGTCCTTTCATCTCCGCTGATTTACCTGCGGTCATGGACTTTCTTACAAAATTCGCAGAACGCCAACATGCAAAAAATTCCTTTATTGCGACCGAAGAACTCAAGGGGTCCAAAATATTATTGGAATGTTTTGATGATCTAAAGTTTCAAGGCGGTTTGATGGAATATGAAGGGAATGTTATCGGTGTTACTTTAGGGAGCCTTGCAGGAGAGACCTTTGTCATTCATATTGAGAAAGCGCTCGTCGATTATGAAGGTAT
>JAUNQZ010000078.1 GCA_030535915.1 bacterium | reverse complement strand
AAACTTCGTGTGAGGGGAAAGAGTTCAAAGGTCTGAAAGATACACGCAAGTATAATGTAGAGCGCGAAGATCCAAAGAATCTTCAATCGAGAGTAAGCTATTTTACCATGGACGAGAATAAAGGAGATTAGCCCAATAAGCGGACCTGCAAAATAATGATGTGCTAGACCTGCAAGACCATATCCGTAGTAAGTGAGGTAGGCGCCTAACATCCCCATACTGTTGTTAGGAGGATTGTTGAGAGGGTTTTGCGTAGAGACATCGCGGCTATCATAAGTGATAAGAGAGACGAATAGGATGAAGCAAAAGACAAAACCCAAAATGCCAAGCGTACGACGATTAATGATATCGACAATTCGCAATGAGGAATGCGAGTCGTTTTCTCGACGAGCATTTTGTTTTTTTACTGGGGTCCTTGGTTTAGCCATGATTTATTTTGTTTCTGTGATAAATGAAATTTTCTTAATATTGAGGCGATTAAGAATTTTGATTACATCCATAATTCGTCCATAGGATTCAGCTTCATCCCCACGAAGGAGAACCGATAGATCGGGATCCTTTTTGAACGCTTCTGCGAGTTTTAATGAGAGTTCTTCATCGCTTATGATATCTTTGTTAAGATAAATTGAACCCGCTTTTACCGAAAGCGTGATGGGTTCCTTTTGAACGGGGACAGGATCCGCTTTCCCTTGTGGAAGGTTTACTGTGATACCATTTTGCAATGCCGGAAAGGTTATGATAAAGGCAATGAGCAACAAAAATGTCATATCGAGAATCGGGGTCATATTGATCTCGTTATAGACTTTTCGTTTACCTGTGCGCTTACGATTGAAGCGATTCCGAAGCATTGCTTATGCCTCCTGATATTGCAAAGAGAGCTTACCCATGAGTTCTTCTGCGAAACCTTCGAGTTGAACCGTTGCTGCATCAATACGAGCTTGCAAAATATTGTATGCGATCGTAGAGGGGATGGCTACGAGCAAACCTACAACTGTTGTTAAAAGTGCAGAGGAGATGCCAGGCGCGAGCTCTGCAATGTCGGCGCTTCCGCTTTCTGCCATTGCAAAGAAGGCTAACATAACTCCCCACACCGTTCCAAGCAAACCGAGCAAAGGCGCTGCGTTCGTAACATTTGCAAGAAGTGTCATCCCACTGTTAAGTTGTACGGAGAGTTCATTTGTCGCATGGGCACATGTGGTTTCAACAAGTTCCATACGCTTGCGAGGGAAAGCCAAGACTGCTTCATTACGAGCAAGACGCGCTTTTTGTTCTGCAGGGATTAAACTTACAAAGCGTTCACATGTGTTGACATAAACGCATTCCATAGGGGTGTCACCAAAGGCATAGCGATTGTAGTAAAGTGCGAGAGAATCTTCTTCTCTCACAAAATTATCAACGAAGACCGCGGAGCGTTGATTCATCGTTTTAAGCACCATGATTTTCTTTAACATTGCGGCCCAAGAAACAACGCTCATGCCGATTTGAATCATAACAATCAACATGCCGATGAAGTCGGAATTCGAAAAGGCTTCAAAGGCGGGTGAAAGGAACGACGCAAAACACATCATAGCTTACAACCTTTCAGGGGTGGGGATGCCTAAGAGTTTCAAACCTGCACGGAGGACGGTCGAAACCGCCGCGCAAAGACGAATGCGACTATCACGCACTTCTGGTTCGGTGCCTTCCTTCAAAACCGGCGAGCTTTGATAGAATGTGCTATAGAGCTGACACAACTGATAGAGATAATCTGCTAAAACGCTCGGCTTGCACAAATCTCCCGCACGCTGAACCGCATTGGGATATTGTAAAAGCCAAAGGGCGAGGGCCTTTTCGGTATCACTTGTCAAAGCAATCGCATTATTCATCGGATCTTTACCGACCTGGTCACGATACTTGGCAAGCAAAGAATTGAGACGCGCATTGGCGTATTGCAAATATGGACCGCTGTTACCATCAAGCGCGAGCGCTCGCTCCCAGGTGAAGACAATCATCGTTGTGGGGTCGTGTGAAAGATCGGCATACTTAATCGCGCCGATGCCAATAGCTTCAGCGAGTGCAGCTTTTTCTGCTTCGGACCAATCGGGATGACTTTCGTCAACGATGGCACGCGCACGAGCGGCGGCTTCATCTAGTAGGGTTTCGAGTTTAATCACATTGCCCTGACGCGTGGAGAACGTTGCATCAGGTAAACGCATCAAGCCAAACCAAACATGCTGCAATTGCGTCTTTGTGCAAAAACCTAATTTGTCGCAAATGCGGAAGAACTGACGGAAATGCAACTGTTGACGTTCATCTGTTACATAAATGATACGCGCTGGATCAAATTCTTCTGTACGGCTACGCACGGTTGCAATGTCGGTCGTTGTATAGTTAAAGCCACCATCACGTTTACGAACGATAGCAACCTCAAGACCTTCCTCCTTCATATCAACAATCCAAGCGCCTTCGCTCTGTGTGGCGAGACCCTTTTCCTTGAGGAGGTCAACGGTGGGACCTAACATCGGTTGATAGTAGCTTTCGCCACGATAGAGATCAAACGACACATCCAATCGACCATAGATGCGACCAAATTCCTTGAGGGAAATCTCAATGAAGCGTTTCCAGATAGCAAGGTTTTCTTCATCGCCGGCTTGCAACTTCACGAGCTCTTGACGGCATGTATCGAGCCATTCTTCGGATTCCTTGGTCTTGTTGTAACTTTGGACATAGACCTTTTCAAGCAATTCAACGGTGAGATTGGCGCGTTCATCATCGGTTAAGAAGTGACGATAACCCATAATCAAAATGCCGAACTGCGTTCCCCAATCACCGAGATGGTTATCCGCAATCACCGTGTAACCAAGCGCACGCAAAATACGATCAATCGCATTACCAATGACCGTCGAGCGAATGTGACCAATGTGCATCGGTTTGGCAACATTGGGAGAAGAATAGTCAATCACGACCTTCTCATTTTTACCCGACTGAGGGATGCCGAGATGTTCGTCCTGAGAGAGCGCTTCCACGCTCGCTGCAATGGCACGCTTCGAAAGGGTGATGTTAATAAAGCCAGGACCTGCCACTTCTGCCTTTTCGATAAGTTCAGGCAATGGACACGCATCAATCACTGCTTGAGCAACTTCACGAGGATTCTTCCCCGCACGCTTCGCAAGTCCCATCGCATCATTACATTGCCAATCCCCAAAACGGCTATCTTTAGAAGGGACGACCTTACCTCCATTGCAACCCGGTAAAACAGTATTAAAAGCCTTTGCTAACCAACGCGTTACAAGCGCTTCGCAATCCATGTTATGTAGCTCCTTAAAGAGAAATAAACTAGTAGATAATATAAATACATATATATGATAGCAAAAATGGCTTTTAAACGAAAGTAAAAAAACGCATTCACGATTGATTGTTTATAGTTTTTATCGATTCGTAAGGGGTGGTATAAAAAGAGGTTTGTTTTCTTCTCTCTAAACACTTAAAATTTTATTGTTTTTATAATTTCAAAAAGGTTATTTTAAATAAAAAAGAAAGGTCATTTTTTGATGACCTTTCTTTCAAACATGAGACATTAAAAGAGTTCGCTTAAAAGTTAAAAGAACTTTTGAAAAACATCATTTGCGAACAATTAATAGATTGATTAATCAACCAATTATTTAAATCAAGTCCTTTTTGACAAAGGTCTTTAAATGATGTTTTTGCGTCACTTATTGGAAACGAACCGTAGCTGCATAAGCATGAGCGTCGAGACCTTCAAGAGTGCCGAAGGTTTCAATAGCTTCACGGGTTTCGGCGAGGTCTTCCTTGGAGAATTCAACAAAAGAAGAACGACGACGGAAGGTTTCCGCTGTAAGTCCGCTGAACATGCGTGCAGCTCCGCCGGTGGGGAGGACATGGCTGGGACCTGCAACGAAGTCTCCGGCGCTTTCGGGAGTCCAGTACCCGACAAAGACTGCGCCTGCACAGTTGATAAGGGGGAGAATTGCATCGGCATCGGAGACTTGGAGCTCGAGGTGTTCGGCAGCAAAGCGATTGCAGAGGAGGACGCCATCGGTTTTTAAGTCGGGAACAACGGCGAAGAGCATACCGCCATTTTCCATCATGCGTTCAATGATGGCTTTGCGATTGCGGGTTTCGGTTTGACGGAGGACGGCAGCTTTGACTTCTTCTGCAAAGGCGGCGGAGTCGGTCACGAGGAAGGATTTTTCGTGTCCGCTACCGTGTTCGGCTTGGGAGAGGAGGTCAGCAGCGATCCATTCTGCATTACCAGCTTGGTCTGCGAGAACGCAGATTTCAGAGGGACCTGCGACTTGGTCAATCGCGACAGCACCATAGACTTGACGTTTTGCAGCTGTAACAAAAGCGTTGCCTGGACCTGCGATGAGTTGAACGGGAGCGATACCCGCACCATACGCCATCATACCAATGGATTGGATGCCTCCTACACGATAAATCTCTGTTGCCCCTGCTACGCGAAGTGCATAGAGGAGGGGTGCTGAAACAGTAAGACCTCCACGACTTGGGGTACAAGCAACGATCTCTTTAACGCCTGCAGCTTTTGCAAGAACAACGGTCATAATCGAGGTGGAGGCGAGGGGGGCGGTGCCTCCAGGAATGTACATACCCACGCGATCCATG
This sequence comes from bacterium, assembly GCA_030535915.1. GTDB lineage: Bacteria > Verrucomicrobiota > Kiritimatiellia > RFP12 > DVOR01 > Spyradenecus. The sequence goes on along the minus strand of JAUNQZ010000078.1, from coordinate 2,265 downwards.
GGATGATAGCGTTCACCTAAACGACCGCCATGTGGTGTAGGGATGGTCCAATCGGGACGAAGCCCTGCTTTTGCAAAGGCTTCAACGCGTTCGGCGGCTTGATGGATGGCGCGTTTGACGGATTCATCACAAGCGGCCTCTGCAGCATCAAGTTCGGCTTCGGTTACGCGAATGGTTTCAGGGGTGAGGTCTGCTTGGTCAAAGGTTCGGCAAGCGTCAAGGACGGCGGGAAGTCCACGCGCACGAATATCTGCGAGGCATGCAGCAGCCGCGGCTTCCGCGCGTTCATCAAAGGCGGGACGTTGCAAGAAGGCTTCAACCTCAGGGGTAGGGGTGTTTTGAGACCAAGGGAAAATTTTAATTTGAGTGGTGTCCATAGCGATTAATCTTCTTCAATGCCGGCGGCTTCTGCGGCGGCTTTGCGTTCTTCATAAGCTTTCATCAAGGCGTCTTGTTTGTCAATCTTTTTGGTCATGCTTTCTTCGGCGCCAGCGACGGGGTCAATGATAAAGTGGATGGGGATGGGACGATTGTGTTTGAGCATGGTGGAGAGTTCAAGCGAAACCATTTCTCCGAGCTTTTCACGAACGGCGACATCCATGGCGAGTTTGTCGGCTTTTTTACGCGCTTTTTTGTCGTCGCGACTAGCATAACCGCGCGTAAACTCACCTTTGGCGGCTTTTTGGGCGGCTTTGATGGCGGCGGCTTGCTCGGTCATTTTTTCATCGACACGCTTTTTTTGTTTTGTGTACCATTCGTTGGCAGCTTCATCGGTGGAGTTATTTTTGACTTTCATTGTGCGGACCCAAACGAAGGTCTTGGTGGGGAACTTGGGGAAGTCCTTGTCGCCAGCTTTAACGGCTTCCTTGTGTTGTTGGGTCCATGTTTTTTTGACATTGCTGAGGGCTTTGTTGAAGTGGCGTTTTTCTTCAGCGAGGTCGTCTTTGAGTTGTTTAACTTCTTCCGCGTCCATGAGGTAGACGGCTTCGGTTTTGTACATATCAAAGAGTTGCACGCCGTAGCGTTTTTGTGCGTGAAGGCAGAGCGCACAAAACGCCGTTACGAGGAGGATGAAACGCTTCATTTGCGGTCTCCAAGGAGTTGAATGATGGTTTCAAAGAGAATAATAACATCGAGATAAAGTTCAAGTGCTAAAATCAAGCCGAACCGATTTGCCTCTGCGGTTGTGATTTCGCCACGGCTTTCTGCATCTGCGAGTTTACGGACATTTTGTGCATCGTAGGCAGTGAGGCCCACAAAGATGGCTAACACCACAAGCGAAATCAAATAATCAAGGCCACTTGAACCCATAAAGAGGTTGACCACTATCATAATGATGACACCCCATAATGCCATGATACACATACGACCCATGGTGGAGAGGTCTTTTCGTGTGACCGTTCCAAAAAGTGCCATACCCGCAAAGGTGCCCGCAGTAATGAAAAAGGCTTGATAGATGCTTTCTGTCGTGTAGACAGCAAGGAAGACCGAGAGGGTCGCACCAATATATGCGGCATACGCGACAAAAAGTCCTGCAATGGCAGGAAGTGAAAGTTTGCGAAAACCAAAACGCAACACTAAAACAAGCGCAATTTGTGCAATTGCACAGCCAATAAGAAGATTTTGGGTCATCAAGTGCGTTGCGACATTTGCCATGTACCAGGCGATCCCACCAGAAATGGCCAAGGCAATCGACATCCAACCATAGACAAAATTATAGACGCGATTAACAGAAGTAGCACGCGTAGAAGCGCGTTCTGCTAAGGCATCAGGGTTTGGCATATTGTTATACATGTGGGGCTCCTTTATAAATGTATCTCATTTTACAAATTCAATATGCTACCTATTATAACATATAAGAAACAAAACTGTCCAAAAAAACCTTAAAAAATCATCCCTATTGACTTAAGGACACAAAGTCGCCCATATTGACGAGCAAAGTCGCCCATTTTGAACGTCAATATCGCCCATTCTCAAAAAAGGGTCCTTTGATACCATTTTGAGGGAGTGTCTAGAATTGGAAAACCCGTCACCCCTCTTTGGATTTCCCAGAGACAAATTATTCTAAGAGGCTATTACGCGCGGTTATAACGAAGACCAACCGCGAGAATCAAAGGATTAAAAATGACACGCTTGTGGGATTTAACAGCGTAAATGTGCGAAAAAAAGGAAAGATTTTGAGCATTTAGAACGCTTTTTGGTTCAATAATCTTTCGTGCGACAAGCTCTTGAGATTCAATTTGATTGAAGCTATGAATTGATTTG
>JAUNQZ010000077.1 GCA_030535915.1 bacterium | reverse complement strand
CGTAAGAAATGCCATTTAAATATTCCCCATTTTTCAGCGAAAAGTTGGCCATTTTGAGTACAAATTTCGCCAAATTTAAAACGAAAAAAATTATCCTTTATTTTCAGGCTTTTAGAGGGGGACAAAAAGGTTGGATTAAAAAGGTCTTAGTGAGGCTGTGAAAAACGTTTTTTAATTTCTAAAAAGAGGAGGCGAAACAAAATAAAAATGAGGTCCAAAACCGTTTGTCTTGGACCTCATAAAAGCGTTTTTTATAATTCTAAAGCAACTTTAAAGAGCTTCTTTAAGAGCTTTGATACGTGTGGGGGTGAGTTCTTCGTGAGAGAAGAGACAGAACCCGTGTGGATGTACATCAAGGAGTTGTTTGAGAAATGCCTTCAGTTCGGCTTCTGTGAAGTCGGGAAGGTGAAGCCCAGGATACAAGCGCGTGTCATAATTGGCTTGAGTCATTGCTTGACCTTTGGCAAGGCAAGAGAGAATCCAATTTGTGTCTGCTTCATAAAATTTCGCATAAAGCATCGGGTAAGCAAAGTCAAGTTGGAAACGATCCCAAGCTTGGAAGACCATTGCGGCCGACATTTCGGGTGTAGGAAAGACGGCTGCACCTACGCGTTTGCCTTTGGCTCGCACGGCAGATGCAATGGCATTGGCTGTTTCGGCAACCGCATTGAGGCGATATTCAATCCATTCAGCATCTTGGGGGTTTGCTTCTTTGCCATAGTTTGTTTGACAGCGTTGGCAATAACAAAAGTCGTAGGGGGCAAGATATTGACTCATGTCAAGATTATAATTTTTCCAAAGCCCTGTAGGTAAAACAAGGTCCGGTTGTCGGATATAATCGAGCTGAATCGCATCAATTTCGGGCATCGCAGCGAGTTCTTCCGCACAATGTGTGAGATAAGTACGCACTTCGAGAGCGGACGGACAGAGGAATTGATAGTAGGGGACAAAGGGCCGATCCGCTTCCTTCCAACATGATTTTCCTTCCGCACTGACAGCATACCACTCTGGATGGGTAAGGGCGACTTTGTCGCCCGGACGATTAAGCGTCCATAACCAAGCAACTGTCGTCATATTGAATTTTTTAGCCCAACGAGCTATCTTTTGTACATTTTCAGGTTTCCCATCAATGACAACCATATTGACCCCTGCAGCAGCCCATGTTGCAAGATCATTTTCGGTTAATTTTTCATCATTCCCGTGCACCCAAAGACCAATGGTTGGAGGAAAATCTTCGGGTGTGCCTACGGGATGTTTTGAAAAACGGACGCGTCCCCATTGTTCTGGAGCATGAATTGTTACCTGACGCGTGGCGGACCAAACGGTATTGACTTCTCCTCTTTTCCCATTGGCATCGATGGGATGATCCACGCGAGAGAAATTGAATCGCATCTCTTGTCCATGTGTGGGAGGTTCAGCCGTACGAGGCAATGTTGCATGATGGGTGATAGATTTCCAAGGCCAAGCGATTTCAACGGTCCAAGAGGTGTCGACATCGTTTGGATGATTCAGCGTTCCTTGATGAGAAACCGCGTGTTTTAAGCCTTTAATGTCCCAGTCGTGGATTGCAATACAAGCATTTCCGTCTCGATAAGGCGCTGTAAGAAAAAGATCCCAAACGGTATTGAGCGCATTGATTTCAAGCTCAAGGTAGTTGCGTCCAGTATTTGTCGGATCAATAAAAATCTCGAAGTCATCATCATGATAAATAATGCTGTCGCGTTCTGTTAAAGTGCCGTTAATATTGGGCGTCGGTAAAATGGCTGCAAAGTAAAGATATTCATCGTCATACGTCATTTGAATGGTGCATTCATAACGCGCTGGCTTGCCACTTAAATCTCGCATCGGGGGAAGTGCTTTGGCTTTTTGCCATGACGCTTCATCAAGGAGACCATCAACAACAATGGGATCAATTGCTTTTTGACAAAGATAGGTAGGCTCTGCCAAGAGCATTGTTGCACTGCCTAAAAAGAGTAAAGTTAAAACTGTTTTTTGCATAAAAGAATCCTTTTTGTTGCTACACGTTAAGTATAGCACAAATGAGAGGTTTATCCTATTGAAAAAGCAAATCAAATCCTATTTGTTAATCGTGTATACGCAAAAAACGAAATATGCAAGCACATATTTCGTTTTTTTAGAAAGCTTAAAAATCGGTTAGGCTTTGACGATATCAAGCTTTTCGTGAACAATGGCTTCAGTAATTGTGAGGCTCGTTGTATCTGTGCCAGGGAGCTCATACATAAAGTCTGCCATAACTTGTTCAATAATTGAACGCAACCCACGAGCACCGGTTTTGCGTTTGATAGCTTCTGCAGCAATCGCACGGAGCGCGGGCTCTTCGAAAGTCAATGTAATCTTTTCCATGGAGAGGAGTTTCTTATATTGACTAATGATGGCATTCTTGGGCTCAACCAAAATACGAATGAGATCGTCTTCGGTGAGGTTTTCCATCTTTGCAATGACAGGGATACGACCCACGAATTCTGGAATCAAACCAAAGCTGACGAGATCTTCAGGTTGAACCATTGAGAGGATGCGATCGTTGGCTTCGCGTTCGGCGGCATCGGAATCGACAAAGCCAATGGCTTTTTTACCCAAACGATTACGGATTTTTTCATCGAGACCGACAAAGGCACCGCCACAAATGAAGAGGATGTTGGATGTATCAAGCGCAATATATTCGGCCTGCGGATGTTTGCGTCCACCTTTTTCAGGGACATGTGCAATGGTTCCTTCAATAATCTTCAAGAGGGCTTGTTGGACACCTTCACCGCTTACATCACGGGTGATGGAGGTGTTTTCCGTCTTGCGTGCAATCTTATCAATTTCATCGATATAGATAATACCGCGTTGAGCTTTTTCAACATCCATGTCGCACGCTTGGAGTAAGTAGAGGAGGATATTTTCAACATCTTCACCCACATAACCCGCTTCGGTGACGGTGGTTGCATCGGCGATTGCAAAGGGGACCTTTAACAAACGCGCGAGGGTCTTTGCAAAGAGGGTTTTACCACATCCCGTAGGACCAATAAGAAGGACATTACTCTTTTCGATTTCGACATCTGCAAAGGGATCCTCTTTGGGCTTGGTCGTTGTGGGTTGCTGGAGACGCTTATAATGATTGTAAACCGCAACGGAAAGTAACTTCTTCACATTCTCATGACCGATAATGTATTGGTCAAGAAACGTTTTGATTTCTTTAGGAGCGGGTAAAGAGAGCGGCTCTTCATTATTTTTTTTGGCTGACTTTTTGCTTTTGCCATGACCGAGAAGGGTGTCAAGATCCATGCCTGCCGCAAAGACTGCATTTAAGAGTGTGTCGCGATGTTGAGCATCGCTAAAGAAGAAATGTTCCCCAAGGTTGCGACCGCAAGCTTCACAAATACGAGCCTCATCTTGACCTTCAAAAGCTTTGTTTTTCTCGGAAATTTCTTTTCCGCAAAACGAACAATGGGGAGTGGTGTCGTCGGTCTTCTTTGATTTACGCTTAGCCATGGTTTATTTCTTTCTAAAAGAACGGCCGCCTCTTCGTGAGACGGCCGTTTGAAAAAGTTTGGCGGAGAGGGAGGGATTCGAACCCCCGGTACCTTGCGGCACGCATGATTTCGAGTCATGTGCATTCAACCAGGCTCTGCCACCTCTCCGTGGCACCCCCAAGCGGAGTCGGACCGCTCTTCCAAGGATGAGAACCTTGTGTCCTAACCGATAGACGATGGGGGCGAAAAATCGCTTTGGTGCACCCGGTGGGACTCGAACCCACACGCTGTTAGGCATAAGAACCTGAATCTTACGTGTCTGCCAATTCCACCACGGGTGCTTCAATGGTCGGAGCGGAGGGATTTGAACCCTCGACCTTTTGGTCCCGAACCAAACGCGCTACCAGACTGCGCTACGCTCCGAACAATAAAACGCGCTTAATATATCAAAACGAAGGAAAATACGCAAGCACTTTTTCCAAAAAAAGTACTTTTTCTAACTTCTTTTCTAAAAGGCCTCATCTTTTCATTCCAACGCCTCGCTATTATGCTTTTGAACAGTTCGTTTAAAGCCTTTTATTTAGCGGTCAAGCGCCTTTGCCAAAGCAGAGAGCCCAAGTGCTTTTGCGAAGTTTATTGCACGCGTTTGTGCGGTTGGAATATAGGCGAGGAAGCGTGTTTGACCGACACTTGCGAGACGATGGTAGGCACCAATGGCTTGGAGAAGTCGTTGAAGCCCCGCATAAGGAAGCTTTTGGCGAATCTCTTCTGCGTCACGATGGGCTGTAAGTGCATAGGTCGTAATCGCGTGTTGAATCACCTCATCACTCCATGTGAGATAGGGATCATAGAGGAAACTGGCTAAATCGTAGAGCGCAGGACCTTTACGCATGCCTTGGAAATCGATAATGTACGGACGTTTGTTATACCAAAGAATATTGGTACTTTGGAAGTCTCGATGCATGAGTACCATCGGTTCTTTGGAAAGAACATCAATGAGCTGCTGCAATTCTTTTTGAGCGGCTTTGGGTAAGGGTGCAACATGCGTTTGATAAAAGTTGTGTTCCCATTCAAGAAGGGTTTGGTCAAAGGTCGGTTCAAGCTCTAATGTTCCCGTTTTAGCCGCATGGAATTTTGCCAATTGTTTCATTGCGGCTTCAATTTTGTCAATCGGCTCGGGACCATTGTTTTTGGGCAGATGTTTGTCAAGGGTGCTATCGCCGAGATCTTGTAAAAGGAGCAATCCAGGCTGATCACTTAAAACGGAGGGAACATTGACGCCAGCCTTTTTGAGACAACGAGCACAATCGGCATAACGACGATTCTCAACGCGCTCAACACTTTCATAGGCAATTGCAATTGCGGCATCCTTTTTATGAACAAGTCGCCAAAAGGTTCGATTGCTACCTCGTTTCCCCATAGGGATAACAATGGTATCGGCGAGATCCCAATGGAGAGCTGCAAGGGCTTGTGCGACCTCCGGTGCGGGGAGTGTATTGGCGTGTAAAGTGTAGGCTTTGAGTTGGGGTAAGCGTTGTGCATCGCGATGAACTTGGAGGTATGCTTCGGGCGTACCGGCATCATTCCAATAAGCCTCTTTTTGTACAACACCTTGGACGAAATGATTGTCATACATCGCCGCATTGAAAGCTTCAACGATGGAACACATCTTCGGTGTTTCGGGGAGATAATTGAGGACTTTTTTCGAGAGGAGGCTTACCCCTGTAAAGGTGTAGGTGTGTTCAACCTTTGGGGTAGGGGAGGCCCAACAGGTGATTCGTTGTTTAAAGTCCATCTCAACGGTACGGGGACCAACGGAGGGATCAAGCCAAGCGGCCGCAAACGCACCCGAACGATGAAAGGCTTCAACAATGGGAGTTGCGTCAGCTTGGAAGACAATATCGCCATTAATGAGCCAAAAAGCTTCGTCTTTAAGGTGTTTTTTCATGCATCTTAAAGCGCCCCCCGTGCCAAGGATTTCAGGCTCGTGAAGAATGTGTAATTTCAGCGACCCTGCGTATGCGTTGACATACGCCTCCATCGCATCTGGCAACCAATGGGTATTGATGTAAACCTCTTGAATGCCCCATGATTCAAGAATACGGAGAGTATGCTCAAGGAGTGGTTGATTCCAAATGGGCATCAAGGGCTTAGGCGTTGCAAGTGTCATGGGACGGAGGCGTTCTCCAAGTCCTGCGCCGAGTACAAAAGCGGTTGTTGGAATCATCTTAAAGGGTCTCTCAATGGGTGCGTTGACGATGGATGCGAACACCTGCGACGGCATTCTCAAGGGCATGTGGTTTGCGTAAGGTTAGCGTGATTGCTGTGATGCGTTCATCTTCTGCGAAGGCTGCATCTACGGCGACCTGTGCGGCTCGTTCAATCATCTTACACTTGGATTCAATAAGCGCTTTACGCACGCCTTCAATGACGGCGACATAATCAACGGTGTCATGGAGCGCATCGGTTTTTGCGGCAAAGCGGGTATCGCAAAAGAGTTCCATTTGTAAGACAAGTTCTTGTGGGTGTTCACGCTCGTGAGGGAGATCGCCGATGATACAGCAAACGCGAAAATCATTGAGAAAAAGAGCATCTTGTGTTTCTGTTGAGGGCATATTAGTTGTCCTTTGAATCGGAGCTTTCAGTCTTCGCTTCGGGAAGATCTTCAACTGGCGTAAGGGGCGTTTCGTCCATTGTTTCGTTGGCTTCTTCTTCACGAATCGCTTTACGGATAATGTGGATGCGATAGATAAGCCATGCGGTGGAAAGAAGGAGAATGGGCAGAAGAATCATCAACACTGCGGCATCGTTTGTTTCCATAAACAGTTTTGCTTTTGCAATGCCACGATAGATTTGGTGTCGCCAAAAGAGCCACAGGAGTGCACCTACACCAAGCGCGGGACCAAAGGGCATCGCAAAGGGTGCGTCCGTGTCATTCTCATTTTTACGACGTTGCAAAAGCATACAAGGTAAACCGATGAGAAGCCCAATAATAGCCGCAAGCATAAGGATAAAGAACATCCCCCGCCAACCAAAGATGGCGCCAAAGAGCATCATCCATTTGACATCGCCAAAGCCAAAGGCATCTTGGAGGAAAATCTTTTCTCCAAAGACAGAAATCCCATACCCTATTGCAAATCCAGTAAAGGCGCCAATAAAGGAGGCGGATAAGCCACCAAGCCATGTGCTTTCATTGAGTAATTCTGGGATGAATCCTGCAACGACAAAGGTTATAATCGTTCCGCCGAGGGAGATACGGTCAAGTAAAATGCGATGGTCAATGTCAATCCCAATATTGACAATTGTCGAGGCAACAAAGAGCCAATAAAAAGGAATCAAAAGGGGAAATTGTAATTTGGTTAAACCAAACAGCCATGGATTAAAAACGGTTTGAAAGACGAGGAGGAAAAGCACCGCCGTAATCGCTTCAATAATCATATAGCGAGCACTAAAGGGCGCTTTACAATAGGCACACTTTCCTCGTAAAATCAACCATGAA
>JAUNQZ010000076.1 GCA_030535915.1 bacterium | reverse complement strand
ACGTGTCGTTTCGAACTTCATTTTACAAGCGCTTAAGAATGAAGACTTCACCCTCTACGGAGATGGAGAACAGACCCGTTCCTTCCAATATGTGGATGACCTTGTGGAAGCCTTGGTGAAGTACATTCAAAAGAGCCCCGAAGCATGCGAGGCCTTCTTCAAGCCCAAAGGGTTTGCAATTCCTGTACTCAATGTTGGCAATCCGGGTGAATTCACCATGCGTCAATTAGCCGAGACGATTTTGCAGAAGCTCCCCGCGTGTACCTCTAAGATGACCTATGCACCCTTGCCAGGGGATGACCCTAAGCGTCGTCGTCCCGACAATACATGGGCGAAAGAATTCCTCGATTGGGAGCCCCGTGTGCCCCTCGCAGAAGGCCTCGTGAAGACCATCGCTTACTTTGCATCGATTTAACTCCAAGGTGGGCATAAGGTTTTTGCTTGACATTCCGAGGCGATTTTGGTATTATCCGCGTACTTATGTATTGAAAGGACTAAAAAGATGGGATTACTCCTTGGCATTTTGTTTACTTTTGAATTTATTCTTGCCCTCCTTCTTGTGGGTGTTGTGATGTTGCAACCCCCGAAAGATCAGTCGGGTGGAATGGGGTCTGCCTTTGGTGGTGGTTTTGGTGAAGAAGTGTTTGGCGGTCGCACAGGTAATGTGCTTTCGCGTGCAACGGTTATTTTTGGCGTCCTTCTTATCATCAACAGTTTGCTCATCGCTTGGCTTTTAAAGAGCTAATTTCTTCTAGGAGGTTAATTTATGAATCTCGAAATGCTTGAAAAAGCCCGTGCTCGTATTCCTAGTATTCCTGTGCTTGTGAACCTTGTTTCGCAGCGTACGAAGCAGTTGAATCGTGGCGAACGTCCCTTCTTACGTCCCCTTTCTAAGTTTGAAGACAAGTCCGATATTGCCCTCCGTGAGATTGCTGCGGGTCTCGTTGTCGCACAGGTGGACATGCAGGCTGTTGAAGCACACATGGAAGCTCAGGCTCGTTGGGCTCGTCGTTAATAGAAAGCACTTTCTATCATGGCTCAGGCCAAGCAATCGAAGCTGATGACGAGTGGAAATCTTGCGGTTAATCGTAAGGCTACGCATGATTACACAGTGTTAGAAAAATTCGAAGCAGGCATTGAGCTTTTTGGAACCGAGGTGAAGGTCCTCCGCAATGGAGAGGGCGGTCTCCTCGGTTCTTGGTGTAAAATAGACGATAAGAATGAACTTTGGCTAATGCAAGTGCGTATTCCGCCGTATGCTTTTGGAACGCATTTCAATCACGAAGCGTTGCGTTCTCGCCGCTTGTTGATGCATAAGGCTGAAATTGTTCGCTTGCGAGCGAAGACGGAGCAAAAAGGGCTCTCATTGATTCCTTTGCGACTCTATTTAAATGCTCGAGGAAAAGTAAAGGTTGAGATCGCGCTTTGCCAAGGTAAAAACGCCATAGATCGTCGCGAAACCATTAAACGCCGAGAAGCCGATCGTAGTGTTCAACGTGCCGTTCGTCGATTTGTTTAAATTACATTTTACATCTAGACAAGAACCGTCTTGCGTATGCGAGGCGGTTTTTTGTTCTTTTCACGTTTTGTTGATTGCTTTAGTATTATGATTTATGTTATACTGATAATACATGCGCGAGGGTACGCGCGTGCATACGCTAGCGAAAGGGAATAATGAAGGCGTTTTGGTGTTGTGGACATCAATTGAAATTGCAGCAGCCGTTGATTATGGGAATCCTTAATGCAACGCCTGATTCCTTTGTGCCGACGAGTCGTGTGGATACGGTCGCTCGTGCACTTGCTTGTGCGCGCGAGATGGTAATGGCAGGGGCCACACTCTTGGATGTTGGAGGCGAATCGACACGACCTGGCGCTACAATGATTTCCGCCGCGGAAGAAATAGAACGCGTTGTTCCCGTTATTGAGGCATTGCATAGGGACTTTCCGCATCTTTTGATTTCAATTGACACGAGTAAGGTCGCTGTTGCTCAAGAAGCTGTTGCAGCGGGTGCAACGATAATTAATGATGTTCGTGGCACGCACCCCGATCCGGGTATGTGGAAATTTGTTCAATCCTCTGGAGCTGGCTACGTGTTGATGCATTCGCGTGGAGACTCGCAAACCATGGATGCCCTCACGCACTATGAAAATGTTATCGAGGAGGTGTTGCAAGAACTCCTCGATGCGGCACATACGATGGAAGCGCTTGGTGTTCATCGTGAACAAATCATGTTTGATGTAGGGCTTGGCTTTGCAAAGACGAATGACGATTCCATGCGGTTGTTAGAAGCCACCGATCGCTTCGCGGCAACGCCTTATCCCGTGCTTGTAGGGGCTTCGCATAAACGTTTTCTTGCTCAGCTTTGTGTGGACGTAACATCGATTGAAGAACGCAGTGCGATTGCTGCACGGATGGCGGTTGAGCGGGGCGCGAATATTGTTCGCGTGCATGATGTGTTAGAGACGCGTCACCAATTGGAGGGGATAAGTCATGTTTAGTCTATGGTGGCCGAATCTTTTAGACCTCTTGCAAATCTATCTTTTGACAGTGGGGATTTATTGGATTTTAAAATTTCTTCGTGGCACGCGCGCGGCACAAATGCTGTTAGGGATTGGAACGATTTTTGTTTCACTTTTCCTTGTGACGGCATTATTGGATTTAGATGTACTTGGGGAAATTTTACAGTGGGTGTCCCTTTTCTTATTGCTTGCTCTTTTAGTGGTTTTCCATCCAGAGATTCGTCGAGCATTGTCATTGATTGGGCGTAATACAACGATTCAAATTTTGCAAGGGCGTTTACCTGAAACACCCGCAGAACGCGTGGTTCGCATCGCACGCGCTTTAGCCTTACGGCGTGTGGGGGCTTTGATTGCCTTGGAGCGCACGGTACAGCTTGATCACTGGGTGGAGTCGGGGGTTCTTTTAGACGCGAAGTTGAGCGAAGAACTGTTGATTTCGATTTTTACGCCACCTTTACCTTTGCATGATGGTGGGGTGGTCTTGCGTGGGGATCGTGTAATTGCGGCACACTGTATTTTCCCAATTGATAATGAAGTTGCATTATTGGGGCTTGGGACCCGCCACCGAGCTGCGGTTTCGCTTTCTGCAGAATGTGATGCGGTCGTGCTTGTTGTTTCAGAAGAACGCGGACAAATTTCAGTTGCTCGCGAAGGGGCACTTTTGCAAAATCTTTCGGATCGCCAATTAGAGCGTATTATTCGTGCGACCTTTGTCCCAGAACATCAACAGCGTAACTTTTTCCCTATGGTGTTTGGGTCAAAATATCGGTTGCCATGGTATTTGCGTCCGCTTGAAATCTTTCGTAAGCGAACGTCAACAGAGGGAGATGAAGCATGAAGTGGATGCCGCTTTCAGATCGTTGGCGTGAGCGTTTACAATGGATTGTAGATGTGATTGTAAAAGATTGGCCGTGGAAGACCATCGCACTTTTACTCGCTGTTTTTATTTTCTTTAACATTCGTCAATCGATTAGTTATACGCAGACATTGAATCTTTCGATTGAGACAGAACTAGACACAGGTGGGCTTTCTTTAAAAGGCTTTGAACCGAATACGGTACGTGTAACTTTTCGAGGGTCGGAATCTGAGATTCGCCGTCTTTCTGTACGTGGGTCTGAGCCTCCTCGCGTTCGGTTGCGTTTAAATCAGCCGCCACCAGGATCGACCTCCTTGTCGGTGCCAATCTCTGCAGAGAATTTGATTTATGAAGGGGATTTGCGTATTGTGTCAATTGTACCCAAGGCGGTAGTGGCACAGTTCGATCGTACGGAAACGCGTTATTTGAATATTGACTTGCCGACAATTCGTGGAACAAGTGGGATGGAACGTGTGAAGGTTTCGTTAGAGCCGAGTTATGTCGAAATCTCTGGACCTTCTGAACGCTTAAATGATCTCGTTGAGCGAAGTGTTAATTTATCGACGGAAGAGTTGGATATTACGGGTAGAAATGAATCCTTTACTACGGCCTTACGCGTGCAACCACCAGATACGCGTTCTTCATGGGTGTTGCGTCCGGAGACGGTCATGGCGTCTGTTGAGATTATCCAAAATGAGGTTTCCCGATCGTTCTCTTCGCTTCCTGTCAAGATTGTTCAGTCGCAAGAAGGACAACAATTGAAAGCAGTCCCGTCACATGTGGATGTGGTTGTTAATGGCGCGCCAGAGGAAATTTCAACGATTGATGCTTCAAGTGTGCTTGTGATTGCAAATCCAGCCATTGAGAAGGATACGAACTTTCCCATTGAGATGAAGGTGGATGTTTTATTACCTCACAATCGTCGTATCAAAGAGGTAACAGTGACACCTTCGCTTATTCAACTTTATCCAAAGGAACTCCCGAAGGTTGAGGTCCAAGAAGAAGAAATGGATGAAACGAAATGAAATGGTCTCCGTTACAAAAGCGATGGATTGTCGGTGCCTTTTTCTGTGCGGCACTTTCAATTACTACAGCCTTTCTTTTGGATGCGTTTCTCGCATATTGGGTGAAGCCGATTTCATTAAATGCGGGATCCATTGTTTTGTCGGAACGTAGCTTGCAAACACTAGATAATGCGGAAGGCACCATTTCTATTGCAAGTATTTTCCCCAAGGACGCTTCGCTCGCGTTGCCAACGGGACAACTCCTTAGAGCTTTTGAATCCGCTGCAAAGGATTTCAAACACATGGAACTTTCGGTGACTTATGTTGATCCGATGGTGGATGTTGCCAATGCCAATACATTGATGGCTAAGGGTGCCGAAGGGGTCGGCGTTCTCTTTTATCAAGCGGGACGCTCGGTCTTTATCCCAGAGGTTGACCTTTGTGGTACGCAGGAAACCTTTGACCCTATCGCTGCGGAAGAAGCCATAACCGCTGCCATTGCACGACTCTTCCGTGCGGAAGAAATCCGTGTGGGGTGGGTGGTAAATCATGGTGAGCCCGATTTTTCAAGCGTGGATCGGTCGGGGTATTCGGGTATTGAAAATGCTTTACAACTCGAAGGTTTTACATTAGAGCCGATTATTATTGATTCAACGATTGTGGGTCAAGCCGTTCCTGAAGATATTCGTATTTTGATGGTGGTGGATCCACATTATGCCTATTCAATGGACGAATGCATCGCCCTTATGGAATGGGTTGAACGCGGAGGGCGTCTCTTTGTCGCTCTTCCTACACAAGGCGATTGTGGGCTTTCGCCATTATTGGAACGCTGGGGTATAGGTGTAAGTACGCAATCGATTTCTCCGCTTCGTACGGTTTCTGGAGGCGCCGGGTTGACGGATATTTTCTCCTCAACACATAAAATTACGCAAAACTTTTTGCCAGGTGTGACCATGACATTTGTTGCTCCTCGGTCGGTTTTACTCTCTCCTGCAGAGACCGTTTCCTCTGAAGTTTTGGTTGAAATGAAACAAGCCCAAAGCCAAGGTCAATTGACACTACCCATTATGGTTGCTGCAGAACGCGGTGGTGATGTTGCCGCAGATATTGTTCCCACATTAGGACGCGTTGTTGTCGTGGGTGATGCGACCTTTTTCACAAATGCTTACACGCTTAATCGTGCAACCGCAAATCGAGATTTATTGATTAATACAATGCGTTGGCTTGCGGATGTCTCAGAGAATAATGCTGATGGCGCTTCAAATGTTTTAAGTATTGGACAAGATAGTCAGCAATGGCTTAAGGATTTTCTTTTGTTAGCGGTTGTATTCCCCACATGCTTTGTTATTTTTGCATGGTTAATCTTCCGGAGGCATCGATGAATTTTAGGCGCCCGATTATTTGTTTGTTATTTCTATGTATGTTGCTCATTGGCGGACTTGTACTAACACATGTCTTTCGCCCAAGTGTGAATTCTCGCATCGGTGAACAGCTCATTTCGTTCGCGCCAGAGACAATTACAGAGATGAGTTTTGATGTTAAAGATGAGCAGGGACAATGGTGTACGGTTCATTTGAAGCGTCAAGGTACGCGTTGGATTTTTGTCTCGCCTTATGAGGGGACATTGTGTGATGAAGATGCGATTGCAAATATCCTTACCGCGTGTCGTCAAATGCATGTAGCCTCCATTGTTGGACGCGTACAGGAACTTAATTTTACCGCACAACAATATCTTACCTTAAAGAGTGTGGATAAGGCGATTGTTTGTGGCTTTAATCTTGATGCTGAAATGAATTTAAAGCACATCGCCGTTGCGGTTGATGAAGAGGTTGTTACCGTTGATGCAACGGCATTGGCGGTGTTGCCAAAGACCTTAAATGCTTTGCGTACACATGCATTGCTTCCCTTCACAACGCCAGATTATATTTTAGAATTGACATGGAGTGAAGTTGGAACGCCCTTTACGCGTGCGCACCGTTTGCCGAATGGCAACTGGGAAGTTTCCCAAGCCGATGTTTTTGTGAAGCGAGAGTCCTCTATTGTTCCCCTCCTTGAGGATTTTGTTAAGAAAGATTTAATTCACGCTTATGTCTTCCCAAAGAATCATACGGAGGCGAATAAAATTGACCATATTCCAACGGAGATGTTGATGAAGTATGGATTGGATATAGAAAATGCGCGTCTCTCTTTGCGTGTACGTGGATTGGAAGACCCCGTGGTTTTAAGTTTGGGTAAGCCCTCAACAGAATCCCCAGACGATATCTATTGCCTCATTCATGCGTCACAGTCAATTGTTCTTGTACCAAAGACAATGCGTGAATATTTCGACGAAAAGGGCCCGCTCGCCATTGATTATACGAATCTTGCCATCGTTGAACAAGACGAAACCCCTCCCACAATGGTGGAGATTAATCTTTTGACTTCTGGCAACCATACAACCTATGTGTGTACAAATGGTAAGTGGGAGAATAAGATGGTCGGTTTAAAGGTGGATGAAACAGCGATTTCTGCATTCCTTAAGACGCTTTATGATTTGCGTGGTGATTTATTGGCGATTCAACAACCAGAGCCGACCGATTCAATGTTCCAAATTAAACTTCAAAATGAAGCGAAGGCTACAGATGTGACGCTCTCGTTCACGCG
>JAUNQZ010000172.1 GCA_030535915.1 bacterium | reverse complement strand
CGAGTGCCGAGAGGGGTGCCGAAACATCCATCTCAACTTCGGTTGGTTCGTCTGTCTTAACATTCGTTCCCACGGGGGCCTTGCGTTCCAAAGGAGCGGGGAGATAGTCCACAATCCCGTCCAACAACGCCTGCACCCCACGATTGCGCAACGAGGTCCCACAGAAAACGGGCACCATTGCAAGTGCAATCACCGCACGACGCAATGCAGCCTTGACCGCATCCACATCCTGCTCGGGATTTTCCAAATAAGCTTCCATAAAGCTATCATCGCACTCTGCCAAAGCTTCGAGAAGTGCTTCATGACCCGCCTGAGCTTCATCTGCGTATGCTTCAGGAATCGCTTCATCAACAAACGAGCGACCTTCAGCATCCGTATAACGGCGGAACTTCATGGAAATTAAATCGATTTCACCTTCGTAAGTCTCTGCTGCACCCACGGGCATCATCACCGGCACAGCATTTGCCGAAAGCTTCTCACGCATTTCAGCTACTGCACGGTCAAAATTAGCACCCATGCGATCCATTTTATTAACAAACGCGATACGCGCCACATTGTAACGGTTTGCTTGACGCCATACCGTCTCCGACTGAGGCTGCACACCGCCGACAGCACAAAAGACACCCACTGCACCATCCAAAACACGAAGCGCACGCTCGACTTCAATAGTGAAATCGACGTGTCCAGGCGTATCGATGAGATTGATTTGAGTGTCGCGCCAAGCGCAAGTGATAGCTGCGGATGTGATCGTAATGCCGCGCTCGCGTTCTTGAATCATCCAGTCCGTAACAGTATTACCATCGTCCACATTACCCAGACGATGCGTCATCCCAGCGTAAAAGAGGATACGTTCGGTCGTTGTCGTCTTGCCCGCATCAATGTGAGCGACGATGCCGATATTGCGAATCTTGTCCAAGGCTGTTGCCATGCAATCCTCTGTTTTAATAAGTGGGTTTTAATCCAAGACCGGGTCGATGATTAAAATCCCGTTGTTTACGCTAGGCCGAAAAACGGCGGATGTCAAAGAGCTACGATTTTACCTTCCTACTCCGAAAGGTCCCACTAAAATATCATAAACACACCCATCACGTCAACCCCTTTTTTTAACTTTTTTAACTTTTTTCAATAAAAACATCCCCCACCCCACGCCTCTACACCCCAAAATCCCTATACCATAATATATTATACCCCTCTTCAACCTTTTTAACCGCCAAGACCGCTAGAGAGGATTAACCGCGAAGACGCAAAATGGTGCGCGTTGCTCGAATTACGAATGATGAATTGAAACGCTAGGACCGCTAGGGGGAGCGATGATAAGGCTGTACGCTAGGGGCTGACGCCCACAGCCTTACATCGCCCCTTTAGGACTAGCGCCTGTCGGCTTTTTAACGCTAAGCTCGCCAAGGGGATGTCGCGGTACGCGATGACCCTTTGGCGAGATCGGCGTTAACCCCGAGCGAAGCGAGCCGCACCCAAGGTTTGCTGTATTTCCGTGGGCGAAGCCCCTAGCGAACGGAAATATCAGCAAACCCCTTGCGTCCCTAGCGTTTTAATTCCCCGCACGCAGTGCGCCGCATCCACAGCCTTTTTTCGTGTATTTCGTTTATTTCGTGGTTTAATAAATC
>JAUNQZ010000075.1 GCA_030535915.1 bacterium | reverse complement strand
CAGCATGAAGCGCTTCAATCACTTTCGGTAATTCTCGTTCCATGCCAACACAATATGCATTTTGACGCATCGCCACTTGTTTAAGGAGCGTTCCATCACCACAACCTAAGTCAAGCACGCGAGAGCCTTGTGGAATATGCTGAACAAACGAAGCGAATGCTTCCGCTTCAGTTTTATTCAGTGAGGTTGGATCATCGACTGAAGTCGCCGTCAAAAAGGCTCGAATCACACACTTTAACTCATCTATGTGCGTCAAAAAAGCATCGTGCCCCGCAGGAGCATAAAGATGACAATACGAAACATTCTTATGTTCATTCAAACACGCACGAAGAAAATTCCAAGCTTGATGACGCGTAAAGAGCCAATCGCCACTCAAACTCACCACAAGTAATTTTGCCTTAATCTCACGGGCGGCCTTCTCCAACGAGCCATAAACATCCGCAGGATCAAAACCGTCCATAGCTCTCGTAATATGCAAATAACTATTCGCATCAAAACGCTTAACAAACTTTTGTCCTTGATACTCAAGATAAGATTCAATTTCAAAGTAGGTCTTGAAATCACGACGCACTTTTGTATGGAAATCGTTTCCTTGTTGCAACCACTCTTCGCGTTTTTCTCGACCAAACTTATCATCCATTGATGTCTGCGAAAGATAAGTAATATGTGCTAAGCGACGAGCATTTGCGAGTCCTGCAATAGGACGAGCGCCCTCATAATAATCCCCATGATTCCAATGCGGATCTTGGATAATAGCATGGCGAGCAACAATATCAAACGCAAGCGCTTGGGTATTCAATGAGGACGACGATGCCACCAAAACACACTTTTCCATGTCCTCCGGATAACGAATCGCCCATTGCAATGCTTGCATACCTCCAAAGCTTCCGCCTAACACCGCAGCAATACGCTTATATCCAAGTTGTTGCAATAATGCACGATGGACATTAACAATATCACCCATCGTAATTTCAGGGAAGCGAGAACCATAAGGCTTTTCCGTTTCGGGATTGATAGACGATGGACCTGTTGTCCCCGAACATCCTCCCAAAATATTTGCACACATGACACAAAAACGATCTGTATCAATCCCTTGTAAAGGACCAATCATCCCCTCCCACCAACCCGAAGGTTGTTGCTTCTCAGGATTTTCACCCGGTCGATAACCCGCCACATGCGCATCTCCTGTAAGCGCATGACAAATAAAAACAATATTGCTCCCATCCGGCTTTGGAGTCCCCACACATTCATAACGAACATTAATTTCCGGCAAAATGCCGCCCTTCTCTAGGCGCCATCCTCCATCCGGAAGTTTCAATTTTAAATCTTTTGGTTCAACAATGCCAATGGCACTCATATCTTCAACCTTTCACAACAAATTTTTTATTAGTATAACATATTTTATAAGTATAAAGCAAGTCTATACGAAACATCATCCCTTATGAATCTTACACAATGGTATTGCGTAGGTAAGAAAAGAAAAAAATCTAAATGGAACCCGAGAAGAAAAGAGAAGAGGAAGTCCCCCTACGTCCCTCCTACACGAAAAGACATATTTATGCAAATTCGACGAATATTCCTCCTATTACTACGTAATTTAACTTGCAATTTACACCCAAAAAGAAATTTTTATAGCTTTCTTTCTAAAAAAAGATATACTGTAAAGCGTTAAGCCTCTTCAATAGGGCATGTCATTTTAATTTTAGTGATTGTTTATTATCTTAACGTTATTCGTTTCATACTTCAG
Source organism: bacterium (assembly GCA_030535915.1). Taxonomy (GTDB): domain Bacteria; phylum Verrucomicrobiota; class Kiritimatiellia; order RFP12; family DVOR01; genus Spyradenecus. Next base: position 5,309 of record JAUNQZ010000075.1, on the reverse strand, counting down.
TCTTAAATTTAACAAAAGGCATTGTCTTATGATTATGCATATTGACCCAGCAGATGATTTTTTTAATTCCGTACATATCCATGATAGCACTGAGTTTCAATCTTGCGAAGAACAAGTAGAAGCAGATATAGAAAGCTTTAATCATTTTATGGATGCCTTTTACGATGCAACTGACACTGATATTGACACAGATGACGACTTTTTTCTTCATACCCTTGCAGTGCAAACAATGGAACAAATGCAACAACACCCATGTTCACTTTGGCCACAATACACACTTACAGAATGGGATGCATTCGCACTTCATTGCCAATGTCAATATGCTGACAACCTTCTCATTAAAAAAATGACAAAGGCGCAACATAAAAAGATTATAGGCCTCATTGATAAACACCTTTGCCCCATGCTTCAAAATACAATTCCAGAACATCTACTTCTAGGCCCTAATAATGCCTTTGAAGACATCCCCGATATTGGAAGTCTGAGTTTAACGAGATGCTTAAAACACCATTTAGTTGTATGATTCTTCAAAAGCTTGTCCAATGTGCATCACTTGAAACCAACGAAAAGATTGAGACGATTCTCTATCCTAATGGATGCAATGATATCAAATCAAACGACTTAATGTTTAAAATGTCAGATAACAAATTTGCTTTGAAGCCTGCGCCCTTTAAATCTCCACGAAAACTTTTTGAAGCCGTCCTAGATGCTATCTCTAGCGATGTCAAAGAAGAGATTAAAACTGGACGCCTCAAGCGTAGTGTTTTCATGCATACCTCTCCTTGGCCATCAACCATTTATGGATGCCTCCAAATAAGTATTTTAAAAAAGTACTATAAAGGAACAGGAGATACGATTAACGACATCCTCGCATTCATTGATACCCTTCTCATCTTTGTTTGGGATCGCATTAAATACAATCGTCCCATCCCCGACCCCAACTACGCAGACTTTCTTGAATAATCTATTCTAAAGCCTGTCGCACGAAAGATTACTAGACCAAAAATCGGTCTAAAAGGCCTAAAAACTTCCGCTTTTTCAGTCATTTACCCCGGCAAACTCCTTCAAAAGTGTTTTTTAATAGAGGGTTTTGTAGAAGACCTAGTCTATGAATGGAGACTTGCATTTATTCACGCTTTTGGTCTTCATCATAACTTCACGCGATATGTTTTAGAAAAGATGAATGCAAAGCGATAACTGAAGCGCTTATGGCGTTTTTTTATATTAAACGATACTTTTACATTCGGCTTATAAATAGGTTTTCGTTTCCTCGCACGGGAATAAAAAAATGCACACGATGAAAACCGTGTGCATCTTTTTAATGTTTGATTGTAAGGAATTATTCAATGATACCGATTTCGGCCATCGAGGCAAATTCCTGACCACGCTGTTCATTGAGGCCTGTGAAGCGGATGTAACGAATGTTCGCTTCAGGAGCAGCAAAATGGATGGATTGAACATCTGCCGTATCGAGGAGTGTACCTGTGGCGACTTGTTTCCATGTCTGACGGTCGGAGGAAACCTCAACCTTGTAATCCTTCACACGACCATTGACACCATCTTGACGACCCATCACGGTGATACCCTTCAATGTACGATGCTTGTTGAGGTCAAGTGCAACACTGTGTGGGTACTTACCAAGTGTGACGCCATATTGCGTATGCCAAATGGTCATCGGATCGCCATCGCAAGCTTTACCACCTTCGTTGCCGGGTTCTTGAGAAGAACATTCAATCGCGATGAAGGTTTCCGGAGGCGGCGGCATGGTTTCGTCAAGGGTAACGACCGTTTCACGAACCGAAGCCATACAAGGGGTGGTATCCTTGGGACGGAAGGCAAGATTCAAACGATAGGGAACGTTTGCACGCGGAATGTCACGATCCAAGGGACCCGGGCCGCAGCTTGCACCACCAAGACCACGATTGGTGCAAAGGAGGGTAAGGATGGTCTTGTCACCTGGTTCGGCGAGTTCTTGCGGGTGACGTGCATGGCAGAGGTCTGTCGCGGTGTAAGGCAATGCCGAGAAGGCGAAATCGCCATCATTCAATGCCGTCACAAGGAGGGTGGCTTTGGTCTTTTCACCCGACAAGGCGACGGCGGTGGTGTTTTCACGATTACCCATGTCATTGGGACGAGCGTAATTAACCACCATGTTAGCAACGCTATCAGTGTAGGTTGCAACAAAGGAACCCGCCTTACGGTCAGGATAGTTTTCATACGGACCACGGCCACGATACTTCACCGTGTCGAGTTCGCCGATGAGTTCAAGGGCATAACCCAAACGCGGCAATTCAATCACACGACCACGCGGAAGGATTGCCGACTGCATCGTCATGGTGCCGTCCACGTAAATCTTCCATGCGGCGTTCACCACAAAGTGTGTATTCTTATCCGTAACCGCCATGTTTAAGGCCTGGAAGTAGGTTTTATAGGTGTTACCATTATCGAAGTCAACGAGACGTTCGAGGGTGGCACCCATTACCGTTGTCGAGGTCTTGAAGGTGATGGTACCATCAGCTTCCGTCTTGAGGTCGGTGATTTCACCCGAGACAGGGACGAGATTGCGCAAGCCCTGTTGTGTCCAGACATTACCCATACCTACTTCGTTGGACGAAGGACAACGGAAGGCATCGACCTTCATCGGCGACTTCATCGTAGGAACACCATTGATGGTGTACTGTTCGAGGATACCGGTCTGCTTGTTAAAGGTTGCCTTGAAGGGCGTTACACCTGTTGCAGAGAAAGAAACGGTCGTGTCGGTTTCTTCCTTGGTGATGGCACCTGTGAGAGAAACGGGAACTGGTTGAGCCGCTTGCAACTGAAGTTGATCGGAAGCCACGATAAAATCCTTAGCCATGAGATTTTCTGCTTGCTTGAGTTTGAATTCAATACGCAAGTCATAAGCTGCAATGTTACGTGGCACACGAATCGGCAACGGATAAGTCTTGGTTTCTCCCGGGCCAATTGTAGCAACATCAAAGGTTCCGGTTTGATTGGAGGGCTTACCATCAATGTAAACCGTCCACACGGCATCAACATAATCAAGCGAACGGAAGTAGTTCTTATTCTTGATAGCCACTTGTCCATCTTCGGTCAAGGTTGCCTTGATGTTTTGGTAGACGTGGGCGACTTCGTAGTAGCCGGGTTCTGGGGTATGGTCGGCGAGGATGGTACCGTTGCAGACGAACTGTCCAGAGTTCGGGCGGTCACCCCAGTCACCACCATAAGCGAGGATACGCTTACCAACGACCGGCGAATCGTACCAAAGGGCTTGGTCCACCCAGTCCCAAATCGCACCGCCGAGAATCACATCGGAAGATTCGATAGCATTCTGGTAATCCATGAAGTTACCCAAAGCATTCATCATGTTGTGGGCATATTCAGAGATGTAGAAGGGTTTATCAGCATTGACATCCGTAGCCTTCCATTCAACCCAACCAACAGAGGGGTACTGGTTCGAGCCCATATCAACGATGTTATTGTTGCGTTCATAGTGGGTTGGACGAGTGAAGTCACGCGCCTTGATGGTGCGTTCGGCGATGGCGAAGTTACGACCAGGGCCAGCTTCATTACCCAAGGACCAAATGACAACACAAGGCTGGTTCTTATTACGCTCAACCATAGACATGATACGGTCAACGTGCGCATTGAGCCATTCCACAGGATGCGAAAGAGATTCCTTACCATAGTAGTAACCATGGGATTCAATGTTGGCTTCATCTTCTACATAGATACCATACTTATTACAGAGATAGTAGAAGTATGGTGCAGCAGGATAGTGCGAACAACGCACATGGTTGATGTTGGCTTCCTTCATGAGACGAATTTCATCTTCGCACCATGCATCAGGAATGGTGTGACCCAACCAAGGATGCGATTCATGACGATTGACGCCTTTGAGCTTAATCTTCTGGCCATTGACCCAGAAACGCTTCTTAGCATCACCCTTGCGTGCGGCGATTTCAACTTTACGAAAACCGAGTTGCGAAGGAACGGCTTCAATGAGTTCGCCCTCCTTAGTACGCAATTCGAGCATTAAGGTATAAAGGTTGGGTTCTTCTGCAGACCACAATGCGGGAGCTTGATAACGCATACGAAGACCCGTCTTCCAATCCCGCTGTGCGGTGACATCAATCGTCTTGGAAGCGATACCATCCCATGGTGGATCCGCAGGCGTAACCGCAGTGACTTCATTACCTGCAGCATCATAGAGCTTTGCAGAGAGAACCGCCTGTGCAAGAACATCCGCCGTGTAGTAATTGCGGATATCGACATCCACAACGACTTCCCACTGGCCAGCTTGCATGTTATTCCAATCCAACGGTTCGGTTGTAGCAAAGAAATCACGAATCTGAACTTTAGGAACAGAATAGAGTTGAACCGTACGGAAGAGACCCGAAAGACGGGTCATGTCTTGGCATTCTAAGTAAGCGGCATCACTGTGACGATAAACTTCAACAGCAACCGTATTCTTACCCGAGGTCAAGTAAGGCGTAATATTGAAGGATGCTGGGCTACGCGAATCTTTGGAGAAACCAACGTAGTTACCGTTAATCCAAAGATAGAAGAACGAATCCACGCCATCAAATTGGATAAAGACCTCTTCGCCTTTCCAGTCTGCGGGTACTTCAAAGTCACGGCGATAGCAACCCACGGGGTTACGCTCTGTATAGTTCGTGTAGTCTTTAGGAGGAGTCGTCATCACACGCGGCCAGTCACGTGCGAAGGGATAGGGTTGGTTGGAATAAAGCGCGGTGCCCCACCCGCCCTTATTACCTGGACGAGCACCCATTGCTTGCCACGACGAAGGAACAACAATGGTTTCCCAATACGAGACATCAAACGAGGGATTGTAAAAATACTTATTTTCGGTCTTTAAGAAATCTGGATCTTTGTACCACTTAAATTTCCATTCGGTTTCGCTATCCAACGAAAGCCAACGCGTGGAGTATTTAGGGAGAATTTTCTTTGCAGCCTCAACATCTTTAAAGCTAAAAGCCCACGCACGTGCAGGTTCCTTATTGAGGGAGAGGTTTTGTTCCTGTTCCCACTCCTTATAGGTCGGCTCTGCTTGTTTGCCAAAGTGATTACCCGGCAATGCAGCAGCCCACGTCATCATTGTTGCACAGCATGCTGTGCCAAGTGTTAGCATTGTTTTCATTCTATATCCTCACGATTAAAGGGATGTGAAATTTTCTCCTCTATCATACATTATTTAGAAAATAAAGTCAAACATTTGTTTGTAATTTAGACGACTGAATCTTGCACAATGTAATTGCGCAGGTAAGAAAAGAAGAAAATCTAAAAGG
>JAUNQZ010000074.1 GCA_030535915.1 bacterium | reverse complement strand
GTTAGAATACACTCGATTCGCGCGCGCGTTTGTTTTTTCTTGAAAGGATTCTGCGTGTTCATTTCCTAATGATGCGTTAACCGTTGCATCATGCAAACGGCATTCTTGGTTGGATTGTGGGGAGAAATACTTTTTACAAAAAGCTTCTGCACCTCTTTTCAAAGTCTGTATACGCCGTTGATAACGAAGCTCGAAATAGCGTTTCAAAAAACCGAGCATCAAGACACCTCCTCTCATTCACCTGTTGCGTCTATCATACTGCGCTGAAATCCATAGACGCACGCGTCTACAGCAACAGCAAAAAAAGAAAAAAGAGATACATCGCTGTATCTCCTCTTTGTTTAGAATGGTCGGCCTCGTGGGATTCGAACCCACGACCCCAGCATTAAAAGTGCCGTGCTCTACCAACTGAGCTAGAGGCCGTAAAAACGCGGGTAAGTATATCACAATTGCAACAAGAATTGCAAGCGCTATTTTTACTTTTTTACTTATAGCCAGAAAAGCCACCAATCATAGGTGCCGTCGGCCTTCTTTTCAATGCGGAAAAGCTTATGAACGAACCCAAAGGACCAGGTTTCTTCCTTCTCGTTGGACGCGGTCGTAATGAAGGGGAAGATGAAACGCGTCTCTGAACCATCCTTGTATTGATTATAACGATAGAGGAAGCCAAGAATACCAAAGGTTTCGGTCGCGTTCGTGACATTCACCGTTTGATCGAAGAGCAATCCCCATAGAGAGTTGTGCTTGTAAGAACCATCACGCGCGCCATGCCATTGATAGGGAATGCCAAAGAAGGTATAGCGATCGTCCGAATAAACATCCTTCACAAGGGCCTCGTCCGTTGCCGTAATGGAAGCTCTTGACCACACACGCGAATCATCAAACACGCGATGATAGAGAATGCCAAGCAAAATATCGTCGTTCGCAGAATAATTTTCATCCCGCCTCAAGAGACTCATGCAAGATTGGCTCTCACCTTCTTCTGCCTCAGGATGACAAATCGGCATCTCTGGCGTCCATTCACAGTAACAATTATGGTGATAACCATGATCGACAAAGCTCGAAGATTCAAAATCAAAGAGAAGCCCCCAGCATGAATCCGATGAATCGTAGGTTCGCGTTGAACCCAATGGCGCCTCGCCTGTGGTAGGATCTTTACAATGTGTTGTGTACTTCCGATAGGAGGCTTCGTAAGGAATACCAAGGAGAAGGTCAAAGGAGCAATATGTGTCGCCGCCTTCCGTTGTTGATGAATCATAATCTGCCAACCATTCCCAAAGCAGTTCAACATTAAAGTCGGTCTTTAACTTGTCCTCCGAAGTCCAACGGCGAACAGAAATAGCATCAAGGAGAATTCCGGTCTTATAATTGCCAGGGACGCGTTCGCCAGCAACATCCACTTGATAGTTGTGACGGAAAAGCAAATGATAGAAGCCACGACGACTACCCGTAGAGAAGTCAAACTGCTTTGTTTTCTCATCCCATTGCCACTGGCGCGTTTCCCAACCACCACCTAAGAGCGACCAACCAAGACACCACGAAGTATCTTCGCTCAACACCGACGAGGAGGGCGCGAGCGGATCATAAACTTCACTCCGCAATTGCTGCGTTTCCACGGAACGATTCCAAAGTCCCGAAAGTAACCGATAACTGAAACCTTCCGTGATATTATTGACAAAGCCAGGTTGTTCAAGACGATCGCCCACCGTGGTTGTCTTTGAATGATTCCACAAGAGCCAACCGAGATTCAAACTTGTACGACGAATACCAATATCATGCTTACGAACGAGGTCCGTAACATTATACGAAGTCACATCACTCGTATGGTAAAGCCCAGCAAGCAAGGTGAAGGCATTTCCTTCTTTCTCAATTCCCCAATTCATCTTCAAAAACTCAACGGGAAGTGCGCCCTTCGTTCGACGAATGGGAGATTCATAATGATCATAATGATAAATAAGACCAAACCCACCAAAGCGTTCTGAAGAGGTCAATCCATAACGTTCAACCTCTCCTGTGCGCGAAAGGATGGTGCTATATTTTTTTATACTATTCCCACCGAGACCCATAAGAATGTTTTGCTTGGATTCGTAAGGTGTCTCCGAGCCAAACCCTAAGAAGGGAAGCAAAAAGCCTGCATGCCAAGAGGAGGATTCACAGACGCGTAAAGCATTGGCATTGCGTTCTTCTCTCGGAAGTGGCATACGATGTGTACGTCCGCCAAAGAGCGTCCAAGTCGATGTTAGATGATAGTTCTCTTCCGTTTCCTCTGTTCCCCAATAAAAAGGCAAACACCATGCCGTACTTTCACGATTCCCGCGTTGTGAAGCTCCCGCCATTAAAGCATACCACCAATGCGCCGCTGTCTCATCGTTCCTTCCCCACCCTACAAGCGGAGAGAAGAAGCCAGCACCCGAGGCATCATCGTAGGTGCGAGAGAAGAAGAACGGAAAGAGAAGGCGATTTTGTTGACCTTCATCAGCAGTGTACCACGACCACCACAACGGCACAGCGTGATGCCAAGCATCGCCGGATTCATCTTGCCCTCGCCACCAAAGAGGAAAAATCCAGCGGTGATCATAGAGGGAATAGTCTTTACATTGCGTAGGGTCGTCGGTGAGTTTCCCTTTCCATTTCTCATCTCGCCAATGTCCATAGAGAAACAATCCAGAACCACGATAGAATGCTTGCGACGAACGATACCGCGTCTCTTCAGACGTTTTTACATCCTTTGGTTGAGAGGCATATTCATTTCCTGCTGCATCGACATACACCTTATAGTCTCGTTCTGATTGCTCATAAAAGGACGTATAGGGAAGCGACCAAAAGGCATAATCACCATCGCGTTTATCGGATTCATACGCAAAGAAGGGAACCGAAAAACATCCCCAATCCGAACGGTCTTCATAGAGATTGAGAATCAGCGGAAGCCCTCTAACATAATCCTGTTTATCCCCATAGGAATAAACCAGCGGGAAGAGCATCCAGCCATCCTTGCTTTGCCAGTAAAAAGGGAAGAGACGATATTCAGAGGTCTTAGGCGAGAGCGTACACAAAAGCGCAATATCATGCACCCCGTGATCATAATTATAAAAGGGTAAAAACGCAAAACATCCTGGCGAGTTTTTAATCAATGGCCAAAGATAATAACTCGCACGACCATCGCTCAAATAAAACGGCCACAACGAGACCGCATCCTTCGGAGGCGTTGCAAGTTCATTACCGTCCTCGTCTAGTGTCTTCCCAGAGAAAAGTCCAACCTCATTATAAGGCGTACGAGCGGTATTCAAACAGCCACTCATCGCTAACAGAAGACTTAACCCACATCCAAGCGTAAAGACTTTTTTCATCTTTAACTCCTTGATTATACAAAACCGTTTCAAACACACTCTATTATAGCATAACTGAAAAAAAAAGAAGGACTTTTTTTAAACCCCACCAGAGAATAAAAACAGATGTCCACAGAAATGCTTTTAAAACTTTTTTAAACATATTTTTTATTAAATATGGTAGAATAAGGGGCATGCGACAAGGTTTTTTTGACAAATTTGTTTCTCGTTTAGACCGGATTGATGCTCCGGTCGCTTCCGCGCATATTGCAGAACTCGCGCGTGAACGCGGTTTTTTGGAAACCCTTTTTCAATCGATTGACGAAGGTCTCATCGTTTTAGGCGTCAACATGCGATTGCTCTATGCCAACCATGCCGCCGAACAAATGGTCGGATTCAACGCCGAACACCTCCGCGGGAAAAGCCTCTCGCGTTATCTCAAAGATTGGCAAATTAACGATCTCCTCGAATCCCAACTCAACGATTGGAAGACCATTAAAACACGCGAAGTTGAAATCACCTATCCCGAACGCCGCATGGTTGCATTCTATGCCCGTCCTATTGAATTTGAAGGACGCGAGGAACTCCTCCTTATTCTCCGTGATGTCACCCGTGAACGCATGGCTGAAGAGGATACCCTTGTGGACGAACGCCTCGCAGCGGTAAAGACCCTTGCAGCAGGTGTCGCACATGAAATCGGCAATCCCCTCAATGCCCTCAATATCCATCTCCAACTCCTCCAACGCGCCTTACGCAATGTGGAGGATGAATCGACGCGTAAGCAATTACAATCCTTCACAGAGACGGCCTCTGCAGAGGTCAAGCGTCTCGATGCAATCATTCGTCGCTTCTTAACCGCCATTCGCCCAGCGAAGCCAAACCTCGTACGAGGAAATCTCAAGGATGTCATTGAAACAACCCTGCGATTGATGTTGCCAGATATTGAAGAGCGTCGCATCCAATTACATGTCAATCTTCCAGCGACGGTTCCAGATATCTATCTCGATGCACCTTTGCTGGAACAAGTCTTCTTTAATCTCATCAAGAATGCCATGGATGCCGTTCCCGATGGTGGGCGTATCGGTCTCAATCTCACGGTGACGGATAATTCCGTCAATGTGCTCATCATGGACAACGGCGCAGGTATCCCTGAAGAACTCCTCGGTCGCATCTTTGATCCCTATGTCTCCACCAAAGAAAAAGGTTCAGGCCTTGGCTTGATGGTGGTTCAACGCATTATCCAAGGTCACGGCGGAGCGATTGAATGTGCAAGTAATCTTGGTGAAGGCACCTGCTTCACCGTGCACCTACCCCGTGCAGAACGATTCATTCGCGGTCTTCCTGCCGCACAAACAGAGGTTAACGCATGAGTACCATTCTCGTTGTAGACGATGACAAAGCCACGCGTGAAGGTGTCGCTCTCGCCCTTCAACAAGACTATACCATCCTTACGGCAGCAGATGCTGAGGCCGCCCTCACGGCTTTAACTAATAACGTCGTCGACCTCGTCCTAACGGATTTACGAATGCCAGGTCGTGACGGACTCTCCTTGTTGCGTGATGTTGTTCTCGCACATCCCAATGTGCCGGTGATTCTACTCTCTGCCTATGGGTCGGTCGAGAGCGCTGTTGAAGCCATGAAAGATGGCGCCTATGACTTTCTCACCAAACCGATTAATCTCGACCATCTTGAAATTGTCATCAGCCGAGCATTACGTCAAAAATCCCTCGAACGTCAAAATGCGACCTTACGCACACAACTCGCCGGACAAAATGCGCTCTCCAAAATGATTGGTTCGTCCGATGCCATTGTTCGTGTACGTGAACGCATTTCTCAAGCCGCCCCTACCCCCGCAACGGTCCTCATCCAAGGTCCCAGCGGCACGGGTAAAGAACTCGTTGCGCGTGCCATTCATGCTTTAAGTCCTCGTGCGCATGGTCCCTTTGTGGCGGTTCATTGTGCAGCCTTAACCTCAACCCTTCTTGAGAGTGAACTCTTCGGTCACGTCCGAGGTGCCTTTACAGGTGCTACCGAGGATCGCAAAGGTCGTTTTGAACTCGCCGATGGCGGAACCCTCTTCCTCGATGAAATCTCCGAAATTGACCCCGCCACACAAGTCAAACTCCTCCGCGTGCTTGAAACACGTATGGTTGAACCTGTCGGTTCTGCAACCGCAATCCCCGTGAATATTCGTCTCGTCGCCGCGACCAATCGTGACCTCCGTGAATGGACAGCACAAGGAAACTTCCGCGAAGATCTCTACTTCCGCCTCAATGTCATTGATGTCACCCTCCCTCCGCTGAGCGAACGCGAAGGCGACCTCCCGCTTTTGTGTGAAGCTTTCATCCGTGAACTCAATCCACAACTAGGTCGAACCATTCTCGGCATTTCCAACGATGTCCTTGAAGCCTTTAAGCGTTATCCTTGGCCGGGTAACATCCGAGAACTTCGCAACACGATTGAACGCATGATGGTCTTGACTCGGAGTGAAGAACTCTCCTACAAAGACATCCCGCCAAATATCATTGCAACGCTTGAGGGACAAGCCTCCCCCACCCCTTTGCCAACCTCAAAACTTCCTACAATGGTCGACACCCTTCGTCAAGATGAAGCAGCAATGATTCGTCAAACCCTCCTCGATGAAAAAGGGAACAAGACCGCCACAGCCAAACGCTTAGGCATCCCCCTACGAACCCTCTATCGTCGCTTAAAGACATACCATATTGAAGGCTAACCCCAATGAAACGCTTCTTCCTTTGCATGCTCTCCCTCGCATTGACCTCAAGCCTCCTCGCTAATGAAGTCGATAAATCTAAGATCAAAGGCTATGACCTCCTCATCCTCCCTCCAGGACGCGTGAGTGACGTCGCCCTCCTCCCGTGCGAAGAATGTAAAGGTCTCGGCTACACAGAGGAAGCCCTCGGCAATCTTGAACAACTTGGAGGCGTCGTTAAAAAGCGTTGCTCAAAATGCAACGGACAAAAAAGATTAAAACGCCGTCGAGCACCCCAAGAAGCCCTCGATGCACAAAAACGCATTCGTGCAGACTTTGATAACGAACAACTCTCCCTCGGACACCAACCCTTTGCCGCCGCCTATGTCGAAAAAGGCGCCCTTGACGAATTCACACCTGCAGAGCTCGCTCACCTCGCTCATCAAGTGCCTGAAACCTGCAGCAAATGCTACGGCCTTGGCTTTGACGAATGCCGAACATGCGATGGCAAAGGCTATACCGAGAAAAAAGCCTTTAAAACAAAAAAGCGCACAACCAAATATAATACAAACGAGGAAGAGGAAGAAGTCATTAAGGAAGCTTGCGAAAAATGCAATTCCATTGGCCGACTTACTTGTAAAAAGTGCGATGGACAAGGATTGAAGCCCCTTTGTAAAAAATGTGATGGTACAGGCCTTGTGGAAAAGAAGAAAAAAAACAAAACCCCCGATAAACAACGCATCACCACAACCGAAGAAATCCTCTGTAAGTCCTGCAAGGGAACAGGCCGTAAATAATCTCCCTCCTCCTTGACCCCCATGCCTCTACAAGACGATTCTCATAGAGGCTAACGCAAATCGCTAGCGAGGCTCCCAAGAACCTATTGCGCGAAGTTAGAGTGAAAAAGCAACCTCTCTACCCTCTACTAAAATATAAGCATCCATCCATAGACCGGGGCATCTACAAAATCCTCTACTAAAATATAAGCATCAATCCATAGACCGGATCGTCTACAAAACC
>JAUNQZ010000171.1 GCA_030535915.1 bacterium | reverse complement strand
CATTAAGATTTTTAACACCTTTTATTTTCTCCAAATAAATAAGTAAAACACCTGATGCTTCAAATTTTTTCTGTATTTCAAGTAAAAATTCTTTTAATGATTGTTGTTCTTGGTTTAAGACTACCGTTTGGGACCGAATCTCATCCAGCGTTTGCTTAAATGTCAACTCATCATAATCTGCAAGTGTTGCAATCTTATTTGAAGCAATACGTGCTGCCAATTGCAACCACGCCGTCAATGCGGCATCATTTGATTCGACACCTTTAACAGCTCGTGCAGCAAATTCATAAGGAGTATGAATTTTTGCATACGAATCAATAGAAGAAACATTATAAAAAGCACATAATAACGAAAGTTGCTCACCTAAATTTCGCTTGCGAAAATCCTTTGGTAGAATGCCTCTACGCGTAAGGTCCGCAATGGGATGCTTATTTATCCAATCCTTCTTATCTTGTGCTTCCTTCTCAACTTCTATTAGAGCTAATTCGTGTCGATAATTCGATTCCAAATTATTCCAATATTCTGCACTCGCACCTGTTACAAGTTCAAGGCGACGTGCAAATTCTGCTGTAATAGGTTGTGTCCCATCCAAAATCCTATAATATGTTGCACGAGAAATCCCCATGCGTTTATAGAATTCCGTAATAGACATACCAAAATCTTCTAACCAATCACGAATATGCTCCCCAGGAGGGATTAAATCCGCAATTAAAGTTTCAACTGTATCCGTAGTCATCATCGTTCTCCTTTTCAAATCTCCGCGTCATACGAATTAACGGTGAGTGTCTATCGCTAATTCAAGAACGCAAACGGCTTCAACTTTTGTCACATCAATGCCACCAGCACTCTTTATTGGAACTGGCTCTTTCGGCGTAAACAACAAACGATAAGGGTCTTTAACATCAAGAGAATAAGTTCCCTTTTTATCATTATGTAGAAGATGGCATCTAAATCTTCTAAATGGAGGCTCAAAGAGTTCCGCGAGATTTGGAACCGCTCTTAATGTATCAAGGCATTTACGAATAGAACGCTCATTTTCACCGAAAACACGTCTCAATTCTCTTGGATCCTTAGCCAATTTCTCCATTTTTTTATTCTTGTATGTGACCCGCATTAGACACTCCACATCTCATTAATTAAGACGCAGATATTGTATCATATTTTGAGACACTAAACAAGAAAAAATGAAAAATAATTAAAAATCCACAGGAGAAACCTGGGGATTTAAGGTATTATCACTCAAACGCCGAAAAGGAAGGCTATACGCTGATTAGAGCTCTATTATCTCGGGATAGACAAATTCGGCGAATCTATTTTTCCCTTTGTACAATCGCATCGACAATGATAAAGATGTTCCTACAGGATAAATCTCCGTAGGAAGCGAAATCATTGCCTCCCGTCCATTTTTCTTTACAAATAAGGGTTTAATCTCTGTAACCTTTTTATCTACACACACGAACCAATGCACATCCTCTTCTGGTTGATGAAGACGATACCCTTTAACATGTAAAAATATAACACCTTCCTCAGGATTAATGTCCACCATGATCAGTTCTGTATGTGTATGTACCTCAACATGCTCTGCACGTTCATGACGCAATGCATCACGTAAACGACGCCCTTCACTAACAG
>JAUNQZ010000170.1 GCA_030535915.1 bacterium | reverse complement strand
TCCATGGTTTTATACCTGAAGCATAATGAACTTGGATTGGATGCTTATACATTTCATCCCAAGCAGGATTTGATTTTCGATCCGCTTCAGAAAGTGTTTGGTAATGAGCATAATATCCCGCAATTGCCATCGCACTCCCCGGCAGAGCTTTCATTTGATGACCACTAACATAGTTGAGAACATCTTGCTCAAATAAAATTAAACGCGAAAAGTGTTTTTGTGCGTAATCAAACCAAACTTTATCAAGGTTCGCCTCTCGAATACGCTTTAAATTATGAACCATAAATCCTGCGCCGAAGCGAAGTTTCGACCGTTCTTCTAAGGTTAGAAAGCGTTCATATCGTGCGAGCGATTTAGGATAACCAATATCGCGTAAAATACCCTCTCCTCGCCATGCAGCATAAGTCACATCTAAAGGAGCCGCAATAATGGCTTCATCGTCTTCAGGCAATGCATCAAACACTTCCGCGATATCACCTTGGTAAACAACATCCACATCTGCAATTACGACACGACTATATTGGGGGAATAAATTCGCAGCTAAAAGTTTATAAAAAACATCTTTAGAAATATTGCCATCCTTAGGAAGCGCAGGAAGCTCAATTTCAGGAGAATCCATAAACGAAATTTTTGCTTGTGGGAATTTTGAAACAATTCCCACCAACAATGCTTTGTCACCATCCGTCAAACCATTGCCGACAACTTCAATTAAATATGTGCGTTGCGGTGAAGCATGCTCCAACAAAGAATAAAAACAAACCGCAGCTTGTAGTACATAATTGTGATCAAAACAATGAATGATTGGAATCGCAGGTTTCATTTTTATTTCCTCAAACTAATATTAATCGTACTTACAAAAGCATTACACACATCTTTTCTATTTGAGTATACTCTTTACACTTTTTTCTTATACACGGGAACACCTAAACAAAGCGTTCGTCGAACGCCTTTTTTAGTGTAGGTATACCAAAAGAAACCCTTTATATGAGCCCAAATAAAGCCCCACGCATTCTTCTTAAAAGGTGTTTTCCTTAGATACTTTAAATAGGGGTACCACGATTGATTTTTCCACAAATAACACCAAGGCTTTGAAGAAAAATTTGCATAATGCCTGAGCACTATTTCCTTCTTATTCTTCATTAATTTTGGAGGCATGCAATTATAACAACGCGGCAAGGTGCAAATTTTCCCTTCAAGCACTAAATTAATTACATCTTGATCTGGCCAAGCAATACGATCATGCATTTCCGCAGTAAGCGTCATACACTTTGTTTCAAAATCTATCTCGCGCAATTTCTCAAGATCCATCACAAGCACACCAGAATTAAAATAGTCAGACGCTGGATGCATCCCAAGGCTTATTTTATAGTGCGCAAACGTTTCATTCTTCTCTTCTGCAACACCTGCCATATATGCCCCTTTAAGATCGTATTTCCAAAGGGGCGTGATATCATTCATTGCAAGAATGTCAACGTCCATATAAATTGTTCGCTTCTCATTGGTTAAAAGATTTGGCAATAAGAAGCGATAATACATTTCTTGTGTGATGTGTTCAATTGGCAGAGGAAACTCATCAAATTTCGCTTTATCTACAAGACAAATATCAAACGTACAACGCGGAGCATAATCAATCTC
>JAUNQZ010000011.1 GCA_030535915.1 bacterium | reverse complement strand
GGAAAAGTTATTGCTATTTGAGGGGGCTGTGTGGTATATTATAGGGTATGAAATATTTTACTCTTATTTTAGCTTTTTGTGTTTCACTCTTTGCGCATGCAAAGGTGATTGATATTCATTCTTCGGGTGCTGCAAAGCAGTCGCTCTCGGTGTCGAGTGTGCAGGCTTCTGGTACAACAGGTAATTCCTTTTTGTCGACGCTCCGCAATGACTTATTGCGTGCGGGGTGGTATCGTGTGACGAATGCAAATGCACAAGTTAATGTGCGTGGTACGGCGACAGGTTCAAGTGCAACGAATGAAGCGCTTTCGGTCCATTGGTCGGGGAAGAAGTTCGCGTGGAATCGTACTGCAAAGGATGCCTTGACGACGCGTAAGCATGCGCATGAACTCGCAGATGCTATCGTTAATGCAACAACGGGCGAGAAGGGTATTGCACAAACGCGTTTGGCGATTGTGGGTCAGGTGGGTCGTGCAAAAGATGGTCAAGCAATGGAAGACCTTTATGTGTGCGATTATGACGGTTACAATTTGAAGCGTTTGACGAGCGATAGCAAGCCGATTATTGGTCCGCGTTGGTCGGCAGATAATCGTACGATTTATTTCACAAGTTATCGTCTTGGATTCGCGGCGGTTTACAAAATTGATGTTGCGACAGGTAAAATGGAACGCTTGGCGAATTTCCGTGGATTGAGCACGGGTGCGGTGCCGTCTCCAACTGACCCAAACAAGCTCGCAATCATTTTGTCTCACCAAGGGAATCCAGAACTTTATGTGATGGATGCTCGTACGCGCCACTTAACGCGTTTGACAACAACAACCCTTGCTGCAGAGGCAAGCCCGACTTGGTCGCCGGATGGGCGTCAAATTTGTTATGTTTCGGATGAACCGGGTACACCGCACTTGTATATCGTTGATGTGCAAACAAAGCAGCGTCGTCGTTTAACGATGGCTGGCGGTGAAAATGTTCAACCCGATTGGGGTGAAAATGGCATTCTCTTTGCAACAAAGCGTGGTTGTCCCTATCGCATTGCTTTGATTGATCCCGCACGCGGAGAATCCTCCTTGCGTTATTTGACCGAAAAGAATGAACAATTTGAGTCCCCGAGTTGGGCTCCCAATGGTCGCCATGTGGTGACTTCTCGTAAACAAGGTCGTACATCCTCTATTTGGATTGTCGATGCTCTTGAAAAGGGCGATGTCCCTTATCAACCGTTTAATTCAAGCCAAGGGCAGTGGTTCAACCCCGCTTGGAGTAAGTAATCTTGAACTAAAGAAGAGGAAAAAATTATGCGCACATCGCTTATTGCTGGTTTGTTTGCTGTTGCCGCAGTGGCATTTACGGGTTGCTTGTCGGTTGAACAGTTGAATCGTCCTGATCCTAATGCAAATGCTAATGCTAATGCTTTTGGCGATGGCATGGGTGGTGCAGGTCTTGGTATTGACCCTAATGCGGCAGGCATTGATCCTAACGATCCTAATGCAGGCGCTTATGGTGACGATAACTTCGAAAATCGCACCCGTATCATGGATCATGGTCTTGAAACCCTTTACTTCACCTTTGACTCTTATGTCTTGCCGGAAGAAGAACGCGCAAAGGCAGAAGACGCAGCCATGTATCTCATCAACAATCCCTCTTATGTGATGATTATTGAAGGTCATTGCGATGAACGCGGTTCAAACGAATATAACCTTTCGCTTTCCGAACAGCGTGCTTGCACGGTGCGTGATTATATTTTGGCCTTTGGTGTGGATGCTTCGCGTTTGCAAACCCGTGCCTTTGGTGAAGAAAAGCTTGCTACAACGGGTACGACGGATTATGATCACGGCTTGAATCGTCGCGCTGAATTCGTCCCTTACAAGTAAGTCTAACACGCGTACAGATTTGTAATGTACGCGAGGTGAATTGTAAAAACGTCTTGCGCGAAGTGTTTCGCACAAGGCGTTTTGTATCCTTAAATGCAAATTATAGACGGTTATGTCGTTCCTTGAAACACTTGTTATCTTACTTGTCGCAATGATTGTCTTAGGACCGAATCGATTGCCAAGTGCTGCTCGTAAAATTGGTAAAGTTATGGGAGCCATTCGTCGAGCAGGGGATGAATTTCGTCGTCAATTGATGACAATGGACCAAAGTGTTGAAAAGAAAATTCAAGAGTCGACGGCAGATTTGGATGCGTTAGTTCCTACGGACGAAGAACTTTCGGTGATGGATGGATCCGCAGAGGTCGCTGCACATCAACAATCTTCAGCGTCTACTGTTCCGCTTGGTACACCACCAACTTCTTCGCCAGATGATTTGTGGGATACACCTCCTGTGCCAGGAGGGTTGCCGTCTAAGTCATCTTTGAAACCGACCATAGAGGCTTCTCCAACAGTGGAGAAAGGAGAAGTGAAAGATGGCGAATGAACCCATCAAAAAAGACGGCTATGATGTAGCATCAAAGGTTGTGAAAAAAGCGGCTCGTCGGAGTCGCTTTTCACGGTTTATCAATGATACATTCTCAGAAACAGATGCAGACCGTGCAAATGAAGCCTCGTTTGATCCACCACAACCATTTATTGCACATTTTATTGCGTTGCGTGATTGTGTTGTAAAGAGTGGTCTTGCATGGGTGTTGTGCATGTTTCTTGTGGCACCCTTTGCGCCGAATATCATTGAATGGCTTAAAGCCCCTCTAATGAACGCAGAACTCAATGTCAAGGTTGTTGGTCTTGAGGTTGGGGTTGGTTTTTCTCTCTTTATGACAACCATGTTGTGGGGCGGAACGATTCTTGCGTTGCCTGCAATTCTTTATTTTGTCTTTTCGTTTATTTTCCCCGGTTTGCGTCGCCATGAACGTAATCTTATTTGCATGGTGCTTGGGGTTGGCATCGTCCTCTTTTTCCTTGGCGCTTCGCTATGTTATGGGTTTACACTTACATTGGCGATGAAAGCTTTTATGTCACTCAACGAGTGGATGGGTGTGAGCGTTGATTTTTTACAGGTTAATGATTATATTGGTTTTGTGCTTAAGATGATTTTAGCATTTGGTCTTGCCTTTCAATTTCCCTTGGTGTTATTGGCATTGGGATGGCTTGGCTTGATTTCCTCAAAGAGCTTGCGCAAACATCGTGGCGGCGTTATTATTTTTGTTTTTGTTATTGCTATGTTTTTAACACCGCCGGATCCTCTTTCTCAAATTGTTATGGCTGTTCCCATGTGCTTGCTTTATGAATTGACCATTTGGCTCATTCGACTTAAAGAAGTGATGGCTGCAACGGAAGAATAAAAGGAATTTTACTATGAGTTACGAATCTGGAGCTTTGACTTTTCATGCATTTTATTTGGCAAAGGCATTTAAGTCAAATGACATTGAGTTATTTGCAACGCGTACACTTCCGCCTTTAAATACGCTTGGCACTGAGCCGATTCATGGTTGGGCAGGACCTACGCATGCATTGGATCATGAACTTACGGAAGCAAATTGTTGGCGAGGCGATTGGTTGTGGTTTTCGCATGTTAAAGCGCAAAAGCGTCCACCGGCCTCCCTCGTCCGCGCAACCCTTATGGCAGAGCTGGAGATTGAGCGCCGTGCGCGTGATGTTGAGGTGCTTCCGCGAGCTGCCAAGACAGAAGTTCGTGAACGCGTTGTTGAAGCTCTTACGCGTGAAGCACAGCCTTCTTTCACATCAATGGAATGTGCCATTGATTTGCGTAATCAGCGCTTGTTTGCTGGTGCAATGAGCGATGCTGCAATTCAAGTTTTAGCGCCATACTTCCGTGAGACGACAGGGTGTGTCCCTGTGATGTGTGGCCCTGAGTCTGCAGCCTATCGTTTGCGTGGAATTGATTGTAATAATCTTGAACTTGTCAATATGACGCATAACCCCGAAATTGGTGGCGCTTCGGAAGTTTGCATTGGCGATGAATTCCTGACATGGCTCTTTTATCGTTGGGAAATGCAAGGATGTGATTTCAAAATGGGCGATGAGAATTGCTCTATGATGTTTGAGGGACCATTGACTTTTGCAGGAGATAAGGCTCCGGGTTGTCATGAAACGCTTTTGCGTAATGGTACACCTCTTAATACTCCTGAGCTTGGTATTGCGTTGTGGAATGGCAAGCATCTCCATCGTGCAAAGCTTACGCTTGTAAAGAATGATTGGATTATTTCTGCAACCGTGGATGGGCGTGATTTTGCCTTCCGTACGATGCGCGTTGATCCTATCAAGAAGAAAGAAGAAGAGGATGCCGTGAGTGAGATGCCTTCCGCTCCCAAGGCTGAGGGTGGTTCACAAAAACTTACGATAGATGAGCGACTTGAACGCGCGGCATTTTATGTGGATGCGTTCTTGCATCTTTATGGAGAATTTTTAGACCTTCGTGCGGATCCAGTAGGGTGGCGTTCGAAGCTTGCAGCCATCCATCAATGGATTGATGCTCGCATGAAAGTTTAATGGAGGAGTTAAGATGAATCGTGTTATTGTTACTGGCGGTGCTGGCTTTATTGGTTCTGCAGTGGTGCGCATGCTTGTGGCGGAAGGTGTTGAAGTCCTCAACATTGATTGCTTGACTTACGCAGGTAATCTTTCTTCTCTTGAACCCATCGCAAAGATGCCGAATTATCACTTTCTCCAAGCGAATATTTGTGATGCAGATACAATGAATAAGGCTTTTATGGAATTTAAGCCTGAGGGTATTATGCATTTAGCCGCAGAGAGTCATGTGGATCGTTCAATTGATGGCCCAGGACTCTTTTTGCAAACCAATGTTATGGGTACCTATACATTGTTGGAAGCCGCTCGTGCATATTGGAATACGCTTGATGAAGACGCAAAGACGGCTTTTCGTTTCCTTTTAATTTCAACGGATGAAGTTTATGGTTCGTTAGGGCCAGAAGGGTTCTTCTCAGAAACAACGAATTATGATCCGCGTAGCCCTTATTCTTCTTCAAAGGCGTCTGCGGATCATCTTGCTTCGGCATGGTATCACACATATGGTTTGCCAACCCTCAAGACGAATTGCTCAAATAATTACGGCCCGTATCATTTCCCTGAAAAGCTCATTCCGCTTGTAACATTAAATGCGCTTGCAGGTCGCCCGCTCCCCATTTATGGTAAGGGGGATAACATTCGTGATTGGCTTTTTGTCGAAGACCATGCGCGAGCCCTTTGGTTGGCTCTTACAACAGGTCGTCCAGGAGAAACTTATAATGTTGGCGGACACAATGAACGAACCAATTTGCAAGTGGTAGAGACGATCTGTGCGATTCTTGATGAATTGCGCCCTCGTACGGATGGTCAATCTTACAAGACGCAAATCACATTTGTTCAGGATCGCCCCGGCCATGATCAACGCTATGCGATTGACCCAACAAAGATTATGAATGAACTTGGTTGGAAACCGCAAGAAACATTTGACACTGGTCTTCGTAGAACGATTCAATGGTATCTCGATAATGAAGCATGGTGGGCACCTTTGCGTGCAGCGGCAGAAACGCGTGTTGGCACCAAGGCCTAATATGATTCGACATTTGAGTTTGACGATGTTTACATTCGCTATTTTCTTTAGCGGATGTTTAACATTGTCTCACGAAAACTCAACATGGGAATTAGTCTTTGAAGAAAATTTTGATGGTGAGGGTGCTCCTAATCCAGAGGTATGGGGGTATGAGCTAGGTTATGTAAGAAATAAAGAACTCCAGCTATATACTAACCATACAGATTATGTTTATCAAAAAGATGGCATTCTTAATATTTGTGCGGCTCGTGCAGAAGATGGGAAAATCTATTCTGGAAGTATTCATACCTTGGGGAAGCAGGATTTCCTTTATGGTAAGATTGAAGTCCGCGCAAAGCTCCCAAAAGGGCAGGGCGTTTGGCCTGCCATTTGGATGATGGGAGTAAATCGTTCTGAAGTTCGGTGGCCCTACTGTGGCGAGATTGATATTATGGAATATGTATGGGGAACGCCAAAAACCGTCTACGCAACGTGCCATTGGTGGAGCCCCCAGACAAAAAAGCATGCGCGTAGTGGTTCGCAGTACGCGTCGGAGGTTGTTCTTGACGGGGATTGGCATCGCTATACATTAATCTGGACGCCAACAGATGCAACCTTCTATTTTGATGATATACAGTATGCGCAGATTGATCTTACGCAAGCACAGCAAATGGATGGCAGCAATCCCTTTCAGCAGCCTTTTTATCTCTTGTTGAATCTTGCGATTGGAGGTGGATGGGGCGGAGCGCTTGAGGAATCTACGCTTCCAGCGCTTTATCAAATTGATTATGTTCGGTATTGGAAAACGTCCGCACATCAAGAATAATAAGAAAGAGGTGTCCATGGGGCACCTCTTTCATTTTTGTTTATGAATCCTTTAACGAAAAGGGTTTTACTCGAAAATGTACGCGAAAAATTTTTTGATTAACAAAAAAAGAATAAAAAAGGCTTGACATTTTTTTTCGTGCATGATATCTTATGCCCCACTTTCTGCGCCTACGTAGCTCAGTAGGTAGAGCACTTCCTTGGTAAGGAAGAGGTCGCCGGTTCGATTCCGTTCGTAGGCTCCATTCCCCGCGCAAAATAAAAAAATAAAAAAAGTACTTGACCGACACCCCATCGGTATGGTATATTTGCGGGACTTCATTTGGAGTATTGTCTACTCGACACGCCTCCAAACGAAACACAAGGGTATCTGCAAAGATACGATTTGTGCCTACGTAGCTCAGTAGGTAGAGCACTTCCTTGGTAAGGAAGAGGTCGCCGGTTCGATTCCGTTCGTAGGCTCCATAAACACAGTAAACCAACTTCTGTTCACAGGAGAAGAGAAAAATGGCAAAAGAAAACTTCGAACGCGGTGATAAGGTCCACGTTAACGTGGGCACCATCGGCCACGTTGACCACGGTAAGACCACTCTTACTGCTGCTATCACCCACGTGCAGGCTCTCAAGGGCCTCTCCAACGAAATCAAGTACGACGAAGTCGCTAAGGCTTCCGAATCCGCTGGCCGCCGCGATGCTAAGAAGATTGTGACCATCGCCACGGCTCACGTTGAATACTGCACTCCTACCCGTCACTACGCACACGTCGACTGCCCCGGCCACGCTGACTATGTTAAGAACATGATCACTGGTGCTGCTCAGATGGACGCTGCTATCCTCCTCTGCGCTGCTGACACTGGCGTTATGCCCCAGACCCGCGAACACGTGTTGCTCGCTCGCCAGGTCGGTGTGCCGAAAATTATCGTTTTCATGAACAAGATCGACCTCGTCGATGACGCAGAACTTCTCGACCTCGTCGAAATGGAAGTCGCCGAACTCCTCGAAAAGTACGGCTACGAAGATTCTCCCATCGTCCGTGGTTGCGCTTATCCCGCTACCCAGGCTCAGTCCGCTGATGACGATGCATGCAAGTGCATCTCCGAACTCATGGACACCCTCGACTCCTACATTCCTGATCCTGTCCGCCTCGTCGACCAGGCATTCCTCATGCCGATCGAAGACGTCTTCTCCATTGAAGGCCGTGGCACTGTGGTCACCGGTCGTGTCGAACGTGGTACCATCAAGGTCGGCGAAGAAGTCGAAATCATCGGTATCCGCCGCGACGTCCAGAAGACCACCGTCACTGGCGTTGAAATGTTCCGTAAGCTCCTCGATCAGGGCCAGGCTGGCGACAACGTTGGTTGCTTGCTCCGTGGTACCAAGAAGGAAGAAGTGGAACGCGGCATGGTTCTCGCTAAGCCCGGTTCCATCACTCCTCACACCGAATTCACTGGCAACGTCTACGTCCTCACCAAGGAAGAAGGCGGCCGCCATACTCCGTTCTTCAAGGGCTATCGTCCCCAGTTCTATATCCGTACCACGGACGTTACTGGTGACATCACCCTCCCTGAAGGCACCGAAATGGTTATGCCCGGCGACACCATTAACATCACTGTTAGCTTGATCGCCCCCGTCGCTCTCGAAGAGACGATGCGCTTCGCTATCCGTGAAGGCGGCAAGACTGTCGGCGCCGGCACGGTTGAGAAGATCATCAAGTAATTTCTCTTTCCTGTGAACACTTTATTCCTGGGGCGAGGTATTTGCCCGCCCCAAGGAATACTTCTCAGAGAAACGAGAAGAAAGGGATCTAAACATGCCCCGCGAACTCGCGATTCTGGCTTGCACTGAATGCAAGCGCCGCAATTACACCACAACGCGTAACAAGAAGACGCAGACCGAACGCGTGGAACTCATGAAGTTCTGCCCCGCTGAAAAGAAGCGTACTCTTCACCGCGAAACCAAGTAATTACACGGCACTCAAAAAAATAGGGTGGTAGTTCAATGGCAGAGCTGCGGTCTCCAAAACCGCCAATGGGGGTTCGAATCCCTCCCACCCTGCCATAAACAATGGAACACAAATACCATGGCTAATAAAATCCGGAAATTCTTCGCTGACATCGCATTAGAAGCTAAGCGTATCGCTTGGCCGAAGCGTCGTAACCTCGTAGAATCTACCCTTGTGGTTATTGTGTTTATTGTCATCCTCGCCGTCGTCATCCTCGCATGCGACAAGGCTATCGAACTCTTCCTCGACCTTGTTCTCGGCAAGGGCAACTAATCCAAACTTAAGGAACTCGCGCAATGATGACCGAACTGAAAAAGGAATGGTACGTCGTTCAGACCCTTACCGGTCAGGAACAGAAAGCGCAGCGCCAGATTGTTGCTCAGGCTCGTACAACGGTTGGAATGTGCGATTATTTCGACATTCCTGAAGAACCCGTCAAGGGCGAAAACCTCAACGACTTCAATGTGGTTGTTCCCACTGAAAAAGTTGTTGAAATCAAGGATGGCAAAAAGCGTGTTATCACGCGTAAACTTTGCCCCGGATATGTGCTTATCCGTATGTCTTTGTATGAAGACGAAGCACGTCGTACCATTCGTCAAGATCTCTGGCGTTTTATCACCAGTATTCCTGGCGTAATTGGTTTCCTCGGCGGCACAAGCACAAAACCCCGACCCATCTCCGAGCAAGAAGCCGATAACTTGCTCCGTCGCGTAGGAGCCTCTGAGCCTGATAAGAAGCCGAAGCTCCGGGTCAACTTTAATATCGGCGAAACCGTTCGTGTCACAGAAGGCCCCTTCATGAACTTCAATGGCACGATTCAGCAAATCGATCCTGATAGTGGCCGCTTACAAATTTCCGTTGCAATCTTCGGACGTAGCGCCCCTGTCACGGCGGAATACTGGCAGGTGGAACGTATCACTGACCACCCCGAGGGCGTCTAAAGCGCCCTTTCCTATATTTCACCGTATCGTTGACGGCTATGCGTTTGGACCGGGTAAGGATCCCCGGGAGCGTGGCATAAGACAAAAGGACCATATCTCATGGCTAAGAAAGTCACCGGGATGATTAAGCTCCAAATTCCCGCAGGAGCAGCGAATCCCGCACCGCCCGTCGGCCCCGCTTTGGGTTCCCAGGGTGTGAACATCATGGCATTCTGTAAAGAATTCAATGCCAAAACCCAGGACAAAGGCGGCATGATTATTCCCGTGGTTATCACGGTGTACGCCGACCGTTCCTTCTCCTTCATCCTCAAGAGCCCGCCCGCTTCTGCTCTCATCAAGAAGTACGCAAACCTTCCTAAGGGTTCGGGCAAGCCCAACTCCGAAAAGGTTGGCAAGCTCACACGTGCACAGGTCGCTGAAATCGTTAAGATTAAGATGGCTGACCTCAACGCTACCGATCCTGAAGCCGCTGGCCGCATGATCGAAGGCACCGCTCGTCAAATGGGCGTTGAAATCGTTGACTGAGGAGTAGAGCACCATGGCAAAGCATAGCAAAAAATACCAGGACGCTCTCAAGAAGGCTCCTCAAACTGCAGTTTCCCTCACCGAAGCCGTTGCCTTCATCAAGGCTAACCCCGGTGCTAAATTTGATGAAACCGTTGACGTTGGTATCCGTTTAGGCGCAGACCCCACCAAGAGCGATCAGGCTGTTCGTGGCGTTGTTCATTTGCCCCATGGTACCGGTAAGCACGTTCGCGTTGTCGTCTTCGCCGCTGGCGATCAGGCAGATGCCGCAACCGCTGCTGGTGCAGACGCCGTCGGTCTCGACGACCTCCTCGAAAAAGTCAAGGGCGGTTGGACTGATTTCGACGTCGCAATTGCAACCACTGATGCAATGAAGCAAGTTCGTACGGTCGCTCGTGTTCTTGGTCCTCGTGGCCTCATGCCTAACCCCAAGACCGGCACTGTCACCGATGACGTTGCTACCGCTGTTAAGGCTGCTCAGGCAGGTAAGGTCGATTTCCGTATGGACCGCACCGGCAATGTTTGCGTTCCCGCTGGCAAGCTCAGCTTCGAAGCGAATAAGCTTGAAGATAACATTCGTGCTATCATTGAAGCTGTCAACCACGAACGTCCCGCCGCTGCTAAGGGCGTCTTCCTCCGCGCTTGCACGATTTCTTCCACCATGGGCGTCCCCGTCCGCGTTATCGTCAAGGAGTAATCACCCATGTCTAACCAGAAGAAACGCCCCGAAGTCGTTGCGATTTATAACGAAGTCTCCGAATTCCTCAATGGTAAGGCTTTCTCCTTCCTCTTGAACTTCGGCGGCCTCACCGTCGCTCAGATTGCAGACCTCCGTGCTCAGCTCGCCGCTAAGGAAGCTGACATGATGGTTATCAAAAATACGTTCATCGCTAAAGTTGCTGCTGACCAAGGCATCACCTTCCCTGAAGGTATCCTCGTTGGCCCGACCGCCGTCATCACTGGCGCTGGCGATATTGCTGACACCGCTAAGACCGTTGTCGATTTCGTCAAGAAGAATGACAAGGCCTCCATTAAGGCTGGCTTGATGGAAAAGAACGTGATTTCTGCTGCAGAAGTCACCACTCTTTCCGAACTCATCTCCTTGGCTGCTCAGCAGGCTCGCTTGCTCGGCACCCTCCAGGCTCCCGCCTCCAAGATGGCGCGTGTCCTTCAGGCCAAGATCGACGCCGAAAACGGCGGCGCTACAGAAGAAGCCCCTTCCGCCGAAGCTTAATTCGGCAAAACCTGCGGCCTAAACAGCCGTGTTGTAAAACCGCTCCATGCGGCATTCCAGAGTTGGATTTTGTCGCATGAAGCACCCCTCCTCCTAGCACAAGATGTTAGGCGGTTACACAAAAAAGAAAGAAGAAATACTATGACCCAGGAAGAACTCATTGATGCCCTCTCCGGCATGACCGTCCTCGAAATCGCTGATCTCGTTAAGGCTCTCGAAGAAAAGTGGGGCGTTTCTGCTGCTGCTCCCGTCGCTGTTGCTGCTGCTGGCGCTGCTGCTGCTCCTGCTGAAGAAAAGACCGAATTCGATGTCATCCTCGCTGAAGCTGGCGCTAACAAGATCGCCGTCATCAAGGAAGTCCGCACCATCACTGGCCTCGGCCTCAAGGATGCTAAGGACCTCGTTGAAGGCGCTCCTAAACCCGTCAAGCAGGGTGTTGCTAAGGACGAAGCCGCCAAGATCAAGGAAGCTCTTGAAAAGGCTGGCGCTAAGGTTGAAATCAAGTAAGATTTCTCTCCTTACACAATCCAAAAAGGCGTACCTCATGGTGCGCCTTTTTCTTTTTGACCAACAAATTAATAAATCTAGAAGTAATGAAATAAAAGATCTTTTAAGAAAATAATTTCTCCTTAAAAGCGTTGTGTAGATTTAGTACAATAAGATTTACCTTACGCTTTGTTTATGTCATTGTGCTAAAGATTGAAGAGTCATTATAAACGAGGCGCCTCAAAGTCTCTGGGGAGTGAACGAGGGGGAGCAAGAAGGATTCGCCAATGTGAAACTGGAGGAGTTTCCCCTGTCCAAGAAATATCAACACGATAAGTGTCAAATCCAGCATCAAGAAGTTGTCGTTGGTATTGAGCAATTGACCAAGGGCGGTCGTCATAGGTAGACCAAAGGCGACCTAAGCGTGCAATGTGTAAGGTGTTGCCATTGCGATCAATAAGCGTGTCGCTCTTGGCTAACGGTTGATTATATGCAATAAAGAGAGGTGCATATTGCGTAAGAAGAACAACTTTTTGGGGCTTTTCTGGCAATGCAATCAAATTGGGAAGATTAGCTTCGGGACCTGTTACAGCAAAAGAGATTCCCATTGCTTCCTGACGACGAACGCTTTCAGGGTTAATGGCATACCATGACCAATCGGCGGAAATATCATAAGCTTCGCAGTAAGGTTGAATATCTTGAAGGAGTTGCCATCCTGTAAGGTCCGCGCATTCAAATCTATGCAAACCCTTGTCGCTTATACGACCAATGAGGTTGGCCATACGATCAAGGTCGTCATCGCGTAATGCTGGAGGAAGAGCAAAACGAAGTCGTTCTCGAGGGTAATTTCCCAACCAAGGCTGAATGTCGGTCCACGAGGCGGTTGTATCAAGTGTGAGAATAATTTCTTCTGGAAGATCGTCGCCAATAAATGTCATTGGCGTGCGAACATGAAGTTTGACAGTATAATGGGGAATGGTTTTGCTTGGGTGTTGTTTTGCCGAAGGAATGAGACTCTCCTCCGTAATTGTTCGCTTGTCTCGAGAATTTTCATCAAGGGTTCGCGCTTTTTCAGCCCATGCTCGCCGAAGTGCATGTAGCATAGAAACTGGCAAGAAAAGTCCTTGTGGATCATCAAGGTGTAAAGATTGTAAATAAAAGCCTTCCTCTCCAAGACGGGAAAGTGCTTTTTGTGCCGCCGTAAAGGATCGTTCAGGAGATTTTGCGGGGTCAAGTGTTGCAGGTTGTGAAACTGTAATGCCACATCCTTCAAGCGTGATAGTAGAAGGCCGCAGACGCAAGGTAAGGGCTGCAGGTTGGAGCTGGCGAAGTTCCGTTGCACGTGGTTGTTTAACCGGGAACGCACGCCGAACGGCTTGCGACGCAGAACAATAAATAATAGCACCTTTGGGTAAATCACTAACATCTCGAGGGAGTGCCACTTCAATGCGTTTACCTGCAGGCATTGTGAGTTGATTTTTGTAAGATTTAAATTCTCGCATACGATCAACTGCAAAGCCAATTGGTCGTCCTCCAGTAGGCGGGTCTACTTGAAGGCCATCGTGTTTTTCAAGTGCTCGGGTTGTTGTGAAACCGAGCCAACGAGTTCCATCTGTGTCACGAATAATAGTTTGGACTTTTCCAATAGGAGTGCCTCGATGTCCAATACATAGATGATCTATAATTTTTTCTGGAGGCGTTGTTGTTGATTGTGCGTAGAGAGGCGTCCATGGACGAGAGAAAATGGTCCGCAAGTTATCGGATTTTTCTTTTAAGAGCGTTGGAGTGAGTTTCCCGTCAAGTGCTGTGCGATAAAGGTCGGTTACGGCGGCTACATAAAGGGGATTTTTCATGCGCCCTTCAATTTTAAGAGACGCAAATGGATATTTTAATAATGTTTCCATTTCGTCAATCATCGCTAAGTCTCGCATAGAAAAGGGGTGTGATGATTTCCCTTCTCCATCACGGAAGGATTGACGACAGCAATAGGCGCACCGACCTCGGTTTCCGCTTCGCCCCGTTGTAAGTGAAGAAAAGAGACAAAGTCCGCTAATACTATAACAAAGGGCGCCGTGTACAAAAACTTCAATTTCAACTTTTGCTTTTTGACCAATGGTTGCCGCTTCTTCAAGAGTGAGTTCTCGGGCTGTAACGATACGAGTGAACCCTAAATTAACAAGCGCGCGAGCTCCAGCGGTTGATGTACATGCGAGCTGTGTTGATGCATGTAGTTGTATTTCTGGAAAATGTTGATGAATAATGGCCGCGAGACCTAAATCTTGCACAATTACAGCATCTACACCTACATCTCGTAAAAGCGCAAGCGAAGGTAAAAGGTCTGCTCGTTCTCGTGTTTCAAGTAAAGTGTTAAGGGTAACATACACTTTGCGAGGCCGTTCAAGTCCATGTGCATAGGCAACAATGCGAGCAAACGCTTCATCATCAAAATTGGCAGCATCTGCACGTGCTGAGAATCGAGACAACCCAAGATAAATGGCATCTGCGCCATAAGCAAATGCAGCGAGTGCTGCATCAAAGGAACCCGCAGGTGCAAGAAGTTCTGGAAGAGGATGTTTATGCATAGTAATTAAAAGATAATCGTTGTTGACTTGCTAAAACTATTTTGGATCCGATTTTTCTCTTCTGTGGACATGGGACATCCGGCGAGATTTAGAAAGCGTAAGGTTTGCCATTGGGAAAGGTCTTTGGGTAAGACCTTTAATTGTGTATATGCGACATCAAGCCGAGTCATCCCTATGCCAAAATCATCGGGTAGTTGAGTAATAGGATTGTAGGAAAGTTCAGCCTCTTTTAAATTTGTGGGTTTTGATGGGATAAATGTAAGTCGATTGTGTGCAAGGTAAAGTCGCTCTATAGAGTTTGGAATGAGTGGCCATGTAGAAAGTTGATTTTCGTTTAGACGAAGCCATCGTAGCGGAAGTTGACGTAAATCTGGCAAATTGAGAAGTCGATTACGATCAAGATTTAAATATGTAAGTTGAGAGGCATTTACAAGTTCTTTTGGCAATGATTGCAAATGATTATCAGAAAGCCAAAGAGATTTTAATGTAGGAGAGAGAATTAAGGGAGAAAGTTCTAATAGTTCACAATCAATCAAACAAAGATGTGTTAACTTGTTTGTTGGAGGTAATGTTGCAATTTGTGCTGAAGTATAATTACGTAAATAAAGCGCTGTCGCAGAGAGAAGCTTTTCATTTGAAGGAAAGTCGTCTTTTGCGCCATCACAGCGTAATTCGTATGAGGTGTTGAATGTTGTCGTGTCAGCACATCCAATAACTGTTAGGATTATACATGCACATGCAACAATGAAGTAAGATTTTAGTCCCATTGTAAAATCTCCCCGCAATGAAGCGCAGTTTGTTCGCCAGAGGAAAGTTCAACAAGTAGAGATCCATCATCTTGAATGCCACGAGCAATACCTGTTGTGGGAATTTCTGACATTTTTACAGTAATGCGTTTGTCTCGTTTGGCATCGCAAGCGTCAAGTTCGCTTCGAAGTGCTTTTAATCCTCCTTTTGTCCATCTTTCGTAAAGAGATTCAAATGTTTTTAAGATGCGAGCAAGAAGTTCAAGACGATCAATATTTTTGTCTTTTGGGGCAATGGCTCGATAAGCAATGGATTCTGGAACAATACCAGTATTAATACCAACACCAATAATGATTCCTTCAATGCCATGAATTGAACTTTGTGCTTCACAGAGGATGCCGCATAGTTTTTTCTCTTCAAGCAAAACATCATTTGGCCATTTGAGTCCAACAGATATTTGCATTTCACGCAATGTAAGTGTTACGGCAAGTCCTGCGACAAGGGTAATAGTTGCTGCTTCATCAGGGGGAAGTGTTGGGCGAACAAGAAAAGAAAAAAGGAGCGCTTGCCCAGGTTCAGAGAGCCAATGTCGCCCAAGACGACCTCGGCCTGCGCTTTGCTTTTCGCTAACAACAAGTGTACCCTCTTTTGCGCCTGCCTCTGCTTGGGCAAGAAGAATGTCATTGGTACTTGTGCAATCGTCGAGAAAAGTCACCGCTCGGCCAAAAATCTGTGTGCGTAAATGCGTGCCAAAGGTTCGTTCGCGAAGCCATGTAAGAAGCGGTTTATCTGCGGCTGCAAATTCAAGCGACCAAAGTTTATCAGCAGGAAGCCAACAAGCGTCAATATGTTCGTTTAAAACAGGCGGTTTATTTGTTGTTGGTGTACAAAGAATGCCATGTAATGTAATAGAAAATTCATCGTATACATGATGGATAATAGGGGCATCCGCAAGAGCACGAATCTCCATCGAGAGTTCTTCTTGTATCTCTCGTACAACGGCTTGTGAAGGTGTTTCTCCTACATCTATTTTCCCGCCTGGGAATTCCCAGCGAAAGGCTGTGGATGCAAATTTAGACGCACCTCGCTTTACACAAAGTACTTCACCGAGGTCGTTAACAATTAATGCTGCGGCAACATTCAAATGCATGCGTTTATTCTATCAAAAGAAGGATATAAAAACAACTAAGAGTGACAAAAAACTTGATTTTTGAGAAATAGGTTTGACGAATGCCCCCTAGATGCGCTATAATATGCGAGTTAATTTTATCAATACAATATGAGGTAAAAGTATGTATACGGCTTCTGATCTTAAAAAAGGTCTCAAAATTATGTTTGAAGACCAGCCCTGGATTATCACCGACTTTGATTTTTCAAAGCCTGGTAAGGGTCAAGCAATCTATAACTGCAAACTTCGTAATATGTTAAATGGTTCTGGTAAGAGTTGCTCTTTCCGTTCAAATGATCGTTTTGAAAAGCCTGATTTAGCGCAGTTGCCGTTGATTTATTCCTACGAAGATAATGGCACCTACATTTTCAATGACGCAGATTACAATGAAATTCGTGTTTCGAAGGAAGTCCTTGGTGACAAAGTTTATTTCTTGACAGATGGTCTTGAAGTTGATGCTCTTCTTTATAATGATGCTGT
Source organism: bacterium (assembly GCA_030535915.1). GTDB lineage: Bacteria > Verrucomicrobiota > Kiritimatiellia > RFP12 > DVOR01 > Spyradenecus. The sequence goes on along the minus strand of JAUNQZ010000011.1, from coordinate 10,452 downwards.
GATTGACATGGATCTTCCGAGCTTTATTGAGCGTAAGGTTATCAAGTGTGATCCGGGCGTTCGTGGCAATACTGCTGCCGGCAAGGTGACCAAGCCTGGCCAGGTTGAAGGTGGCTATGAACTTCCTGTGCCTCTTTTCATTAACGAAGGTGATATCATTCGTATTGATACGCGTACGGGTGAATATGCTGACCGCGTAAAATCGTAATGAGTGAGCATAGATTTAAGGATTTCTCATGAGTAAGAAAGATCTCCCCAATATTAAAGATGTTTCGAGCATTCCTGACGAACTTGTTCCCGTCATTCAATGGTGGAAACGCAATGGTCGTAAGGCCTCTTGGATTGTGACACTTGTTATTGCTGCAAGCGCACTTCTCTATTGGCATGTTGACAAATCTGAAGAAGAACAAGATAATACATCTATCGGTTTTAATCTTGCAACGACAATGGACGAATTCAAAGCCAATCGCGAACAAGGTAATGAAACAGCTGTTGCGGCTACGATTGCTGAAGCTCGCGCATTGAATGTAAATGGCGAATATGAAGCTGCGCTTGCCCTTTGTGCTAATCTTGAAGTTGAAGATGTTGCGATGAAGGATACATGCATGATGAATAAGGCCATCGCACTTGAAGGCCTTAAGCGTTATGATGAGGCTCTTGTGGCTATTGAATCCATCGCAAACAATTCGTTCTTGAAGGATGAAGCTGTTTTGCTTAAAGCTCGTCTTCTTTGTCAAAAGAATGACAAGGCTGCAGCAAAAGCTCTTCTTGCTCCTCTCGTAGAATCGAATTCTAAAGCGGCGATGCTTATGAATATCGTTGATGCATACGGAACGCCTCTTGCGGAACCTATGCCCGCCAAGCCTCAACCCACTGAACCAACTGCTGCGGAAACGGATGCAACGCCTCCCACTCAAGAAGTTGCGAAGTAAAGTAGCATAAACGTCATTTTTATTAAAATTAAAGCCTCCGTTTGCGGAGGCTTTAATTTTATATTCGTTGAGGGATAACGTATTCTTTTTTAGTATAAACATCAAAAAACAAAAAAAAGAGTTGCATTATTTTTTTTTTAGGTTTATAATACATACTATCCATTGGGGTACTCATCTGGAGTATTTTGCTATGGAAGTGAAGAATTTAACATTAGACGAGTGTTTAATGATTGCTTCTTTCACTACAATAAACATGATAGAGAATTAAGAAGGAAATCTCAACATGAAAAAGATTGCATCCTTAGCTGCCGTTGTTCTCGGCGCACTCACGATGATGACCGGTTGTACGGCCGTTAATACTAGCGATGCTGGTAATATGACAATCAATCCTGCAACGGTTGGTCCTATTTGCGACTATCGTCCTGTCTATGAAATCGCTTCTCAAGAACGCGTTGGTGGCGAAGCTACCGTTCACGCACTCTTTGGCCTTTTCGTTTGGGGCGGTGATGGTGTTGCAGATTATGCTGATATGACAAGTGAAGATGATGGCATTTTCGCAAAGTTCCTCCCCAATGCTCGTGCAAAGGGTGCTAAGGCTGCATTCTATGATGCATGCGCAAAGAATCAGTGCGATGCTCTCGTTTCCTCTCGTTATGTCATTAAGGAAACAAACTATATCGTCTATGCACGATACAACATCTCCATTAAGGGTTATCCTGTCGTCCAGAAGGGCATCGAAGAAGTTCGCACTGTTCCTTACTACATCGACAGCAAGGGCGATATCCGTCCCCTTAAGGAATACATTAAGTTCCACAATGTATTGCCTGAATCGGGCCCTGCCGCTAGCGCTGATGGCATCTTGGGCTTCCTCCCCTTCTAATCGTTGTTGCTTAATGATTGAAATGTGGCGGGTGAACTTTAGCGGTCGCCCGCCTTTTTATTTAATTGAAATATTATAACGGAGGTAGAAGATGTCTTTTCGTTTGTTTGCTGTTGTATGTGCTATGTTGTGTTCTTTTGTGCTTTATGGTGGAGCGACAACAACGAAAAATCAAATGCAAAAAGAAGAAACCACAATAAAAATGACGGAAGAAGATTTTGAAAATAATAAACAGCTTGAAGGTGCCTGGCGTGCTCATCTTACGCAAAATAATCGCGTTGTTAAGCAATTGAACACATATTATATTTTTGGAAAATTAGGATGGAGTATTCGTACGAATGAAGAAACCAACGCGCAAGATTGGTTCTGTCTTCGTGGCAAGCGTGTATTTATGCGTCCTTCAAATGTTCCAAAAGGTATTGAAGATAGTGCTGTCATTTTAGGAACCTTTGACCCCGAAAAGGATGAGATAGATATTGCGGCAACATCTGGATCTCCTTATGGTTTACGCCTTGTTCGCTTAACAGAAGAAAGTGTAAATGAGACTTATACGCCTGCATCGCTTGCGGGAGACTATCAACTCATTATTGAGGGAACACCTGAAGATCGTATTTCTCCCTTTATTGTTAAACTTGTTGCAGATGGAACTTATACATTAGAAGCAGACCCTCCAATGACAGTTGGATATGCAAAGGGAACGTTCGTTGTTGATGAAAGTCGAGTGACGCTTTATCCTGAACATGCTGAAGAAGGATTTTGGTGTGCGCCTGCATTTTTCATGTATCAGTCGCAATGGTTTTACGAGAATGAACAATCGCCTGTTACAATTAAACTTGTGCCTTTTAAGCCTGAATAATGGCGAATAATCGTTTTTAATGATTTTAGTTATATTGCGTTACACAGCAAGCAACTCCAATTGCTTGCTGTTTTTAGTATCATAAATTTATTTTTTATCTTTCGTGAAAAAGACTTGCGCTTTTTTGCTGTACACTGTATAATGCAGGACGCTAAAATAAAAAAGAACACTTTACACATTCTTTTGATTTTGTAATAATATAACATGTTAAGCGCCCTGTAGCTCAGTGGATAGAGCAGCGGTTTCCTAAACCGCGTGTCGCAGGTTCGATTCCTGTCTGGGCGACCATAAGCAAAATCAAAGGAGTTTAAATGAAAAAGATGTTTAAGTGGCTTATTGTTTTAGGCTTATTTGGTTTTGGTGGCTGGTGGTTTTTTTTAGATAAAGAAGAAACGGTTGAGAGTGTTGCATACAAGACAACGCCTGTCATCACTGGCCAAGTCTTTAGTACGATTCGAGCAACTGGTACCATTGAGCCAGAAGATCTTATTGATATTGGTGCGCAAATTACGGGACAAATTATGGCTTTTGGTGTTGATACCGAAGGCAAAGAGGTGGATTATTGCTCAGAAGTGCGCAAAGGTCAACTTCTCGCGCGTATTGACGATGTAACTTATAAGGCAGAAGTCACGATAGCGACGGCAAATCTTAATAGTGCGAATGCTCGTCTTGATAGTGCTAATGCAAATGTTCTTCAGTTGAGAGCAAAGTTACATCAAGCGGAACGCGATTGGACGCGTGCTACTGCTCTTGGTGTTGGAGACGCGTTGTCTCAAAAGGAATATGATGCTTATCAAAGCGCATACGAGAGTGCCCTTGCCGCAGTTGATGTCGGTAAAGCATCTGTTGCTGAAGCTCAAGCTTCTATCGCCCAAGCGCAAGCACAACTTGAAAAAGCGCAACGCAATCTTTCATATTGTGAGATCATGTCTACGGTGGACGGAATTGTTATTGATCGTCGTGTGAATATCGGTCAAACCGTTACAGCCTCTATGAATACACCTTCGCTTTTTCTTGTTGCGAAAGATTTGAAGCGAATTGAGATTTGGGTGCCTGTAAACGAAGCCGATATCGGTGAAATTCATGAAGGTCAAGAGGTTGTTTTTACGGTTGATGCATTCCCAAACAAAGACTTTACGGGGACGGTGCGTCGCATTCGTTTGAATGCCGCAATGTCATCAAATGTTGTGACATATACAGTTGAGGTGGCGACAGAAAATCCAGAAGGTGTTTTGCTTCCCTATCTTACCGCAAATGTAGAGTTTATTCTTGGTCGCTCTGCGCCAGATGCTTTACTTGTGCCTCCAGCTGCTTTGCGTTGGCAACCTGAAGATTGGACGCCTCCTGCAGCGTTGGAAGGAAAGCCCGTTGTCTTTGTCCAAACCCCAAATGGAATAGAGGGCGTACCTGTAGAGATTCAGCTTGTTGGTGATAATATGACAGCTGTTACATCTCCGCAATTAAAGGAGGGCGACTCGATTATTACGGGTGTTATGACTCCTATTGAAACAGCGCAAGCGAAGGCTAAGGGAAAAAATCCGTTCGTGTCTGCTCCCTCCTTTGGACAAAAGAACAAACAAGTCGGAAGACGCCGTTAAGGAGGCTCTCATGGCGCTCATAGAGCTTAAAAATTTAACGAAGATTTATCGGCTTGGCGATGTTGATGTTCCAGTGCTCAAGGGGATTTCTTTGACAATTAATGAAGGAACGCTTCTCGCACTGATGGGACCCTCGGGTGGAGGAAAGTCCACATTAATGAACATTCTTGGATTTCTTGACACATTGAGCGGAGGACAATATTTGCTCGATGGACGAGATGTCACAAGCCTCTCCGCAAATGAGCGTGCAGATTTGCGAAATGAACGCATTGGCTTTGTCTTTCAAAACTTTAATCTTCTTGCACGGACCTCTGCGCTTAAGAATGTGCTCATGCCGCTCGAATACGCGAAGCATCGTCAACGTGCTAAAGAAGAACGCGCCTGGGCGGAGCACCTCCTTGAACGCGTCGGTCTGAAAGAACGCATGGATCACCACCCATCGCAAATGTCGGGTGGACAACAACAACGCGTTGCCATTGCGCGTGCACTCATAAATCGACCAAAGATTCTTTTTGCAGATGAGCCAACGGGGAATTTGGATTCGAAAACTTCAGATGAAGTGATGCACATGTTCCAAGAGCTTAATCAAAAAGATGGTATTACAATTGTTTTGGTGACGCATTCACCTGAAATAGGTGCTTTTGCAAAAGAAGCTTACCATATCAAAGATGGTCTCGTTGTCGATGGAACCTATTGAGGAGTGCAACGATGTTTCTTTTAAAACAAATTACGACAGCTTTTGTTTCCCTACGACGTAACATTTTGCGATCATTGCTTACAATGCTTGGAATCGTAATTGGTGTAGCCGTCGTTATTACAATGATGGAAATTGGAGCGGGAGCATCGACTTCACTTAAAAAGTCCATCTCAAATATGGGTACAAATGTAATCATGGTGTGGCCTTCTGCGGTCAATACCGGAGGGATTAGTTCTGGCTCGGGTGGTAGCATTTCGTTGACCGAGGCAGATTGCGATGCGATTCGGAATGAGTGCCTTTCGGTTGAAGCTGTTACGCCCTCAATGTCTCGTCGAGGGATTCAAGCGATTGCAGGTAATCTTAACTGGACGCCGAATTCAATTAATTCTGGAAATGAAGATTACTTTACCGTAGGATCTCGCGGAGAACCTGAAAGTGGTCGTTATTTTACAAAGCGAGAAGTGGATACATCTGCTTGTGTTTGTGTGATTGGACAAACGATTAAGGAGCAGTTGTTCCCCGATCGCGATCCTGTAGGAGAGAGCCTTCGTCTTAATAGCGTTCTCTTCCATATTATCGGTGTGATGCCTCGAAAGGGCGCAAATATGATGGGTATGGACCAAGATGACATTGTCGTCATTCCTTGGAAGACATTACGAAGTCGACTTTCCCGCTCGGGTGCTTCTGCAACGGCTTCGGGGGGAACAAGTGCAACCTCTTCAACCACATCGACCTCGGCGATTTATCCTACATCAACGACATCAAAGTATCCAGAGCGAGATTCGGTACAAGCACAAAATTATCCAATGCCGGTGCGGTTTAACAATGTTGATCAAATTACAATTTCCGCGTGTAGTTCAGAGCAGGTTCCAGATGCCATTGCACAGGTGACAGAGGTGCTTCGTCGTCGCCATAATATTAAACCTGGAGAAATGGACGATTTTACGATTCGTGATATGTCGGAGATGTTAAAAACGATGACTTCCACGAGCGGTTTAATGACATCCTTATTACTTATCGTTGCACTTTTATCATTGGTTGTTGGCGGTGTTGGAATTATGAATATTATGCTTGTGAGTGTCACTGAGCGTACGCGTGAGATTGGTTTGCGGATGGCGGTCGGTGCTCGAGGCTCTCGTATTATGATGCAATTCCTTGTGGAATCCGTTTTGCTTTGTTCGCTCGGTGGACTTGTTGGCATCGGTGTTGGACGCGGAGCGTCAATGGTGATTGCCTCTGTCTTGGGTTGGCCTGTAGAAGTCTCTCTTCAAGCAATTCTAATTTCCGCAGGTGTTTCTGCCGGGATTGGTGTTATTTTTGGATTTTATCCTGCATGGCGTGCGAGTCGTCTTAATCCCATTGACGCATTGCGTCACGAATAAGGAGGGGGATATCAATGAATCCAGAGTCACTCATGCAAGCTGCACGAGACGTTGCAAAATGCGCGTATGCACCATACTCTCATTTTACAGTTGGCGCTGCGGTACTTACGCGACAAGGACATGTTTATTGTGCGTGTAATGTTGAGAATGTCTCGTACGGACTTACCTCTTGTGCGGAACGCAACGCAATCTTTAAAGCCATCAGCGAGGGTGAACGTGAGTTTGTCGCAATTGCACTTGCAGCTCCAACATGTGTTACGCCCTGTGGCGCTTGTCGACAAGTCTTACAAGAGTTCGCGACTGGAGAATTAAAGGTTTATATGACAACCTTAGAAGAAGCGCAATTTGTTACCACGACGCTTGCGCAACTTCTTCCAAATGCCTTTCATTTTGAGGACAACCCATTGCCTAAAACCCTTTAAAAGCTGAGAATATACATGGTTTTCATCTTTTACATTAGAAAAAGTGAAAGAAAAATCAATGGATTTAAAGATAATGCTTGCAATTTATGCTAAAATTGGGTAGCATTTATATCAAAGGTAAAAGTCGTCTTTGCCTAATTATAGATAAGTGAGGAAACTTATGAAGAAACTCTATGTGGCCCTTATTGCATGTCTCTCTGCAACAATTGCTTTTTGTGAAACTACAAATGCAACAGAAACGCCTGAGACAATTCCTGAATTGAAGCGTGTCGAAACACGTCAGGTGGAATATACGAATTTTGCCCTCGGCGGGGAAAACTACATTGATGTTGTGGGTTTGCGCTTGGCTTTTGTGGGTCGTTGCCACGACATCACCGGCTTGGACCTCTCGATTGCTGGCCAGGCTCAGAATGCTTATGGTTTGCAGCTCGCACTTCTCCGTAACAAAGTTTACGATCGCGCCGAAGCTCTCCAAATTGCTATTTTCAACAACTCTGCCGATCGCCTTGATGGTGTGCAAGTTTCGCTTGTCAACGATACCTCTGTTGGTCGTGGCCTCCAAGTCGGCTTGGTGAATATCGGTGATGACTTCACAGGCTTCCAGTTGGGTGCAATCAATACGACAAACACCATGGAAGGTTACCAAGTCGGCCTCATCAATGTTATCAAGAGTTCTAACTGGTTCTCCACGCTTCCGATTCTCAATATTGGTTTCCGCGATCTTTAATTGCGGAACAAGGATGTAAGACATGTGGAAGAAAGAGCTTGAAAATATTTTTTTGAGTGATTCTCAGGCATCGCGTGCGGAACGAGAAAACGCACGCTTTGCTCAGTTTTTGCGAGAGGTGGCCACCCCCGCATTACAAGACATCGCAGAAGAAATGCGTCGCCTTGGTCGTGTTGCCAATGTACGCGAAGCGCCTGCTTCAACCATTCTTACAATCTATCGCAATAATGGAAATATTGAGGAAATTTGCTATTCTGTAACGCGTCAATTCGTTAACGATGGCATTCTTCCGCGTGCGAATGTTCGAGTTGTTCGAACAAACTCTCGAACAACAACGCATGATGAACCCTTTAAGAATGAAGGGGAGAAATACTCTATAGATGATGTTGTCTATGATGATGTGATTCGCTCCTTCTTGAAATTTTACAAAATGACAAAGGGGCAATAATCATGGGTTGGAAAGGACCCGATCCTTACGAAGGCAAGCGCTCAGAGGTTTCTTTGGGCGTTTCTTTTTCTCAACGCTTAGCCGTATGGCTTGGCACAGGGTGCGGGTTAGGGCTTGTTGCACCTTGTGCGCCAGGGACATGGGGTTCGCTTCCAGGTGTTGCGCTTGCATGTTTATTTGCTGCATGGGTGCCATGGGTGTGGCAGATTCCGCTTTGTCTTTGTTTAACGCTTCTTGCTGTTCCTGTTTGTACGCAATGTGAACGCGCGCTTTGCAAGAAAGATGATGGTCGTATTACTGCGGATGAATGGATGTTGTATCCCATCGCAACAATAGGTTTGCCATTGATGGACTGCTTATGGCTAATCCCCGCGACTTTTGTTGTTATTCGTATTTTAGATATTTTAAAATTACCCCCTGCACGACAAATCCAATACCTTCCAGAAGGGTGGGGGATTGTTGCGGATGATTTTGCTTCTCAATTGTATGCTCTCGCTGCATCATGGGGGCTCTATTGGGGGTATGAATGGATGATAGGATGAAGCGATTATTGTTACTTTTTTCAATGATAGCGTTGGCTCTTCCTGCGCTTTATGCGAAAGAAGAAGCAACACCTAACACTTCAAAAGATGTAACCGAATTGACCGGTCGTCCGATTGCGAAGCGTCCAGATATTATTATTTTTGAATTGCGTCCAAATGCACCTGCAAAATCTTATCGAGATGATTTCAATAAATTGTTGAAACGCGGGGCAAGCATTCCTGCTGCCAATCTTTCACTTCAAACATTTCAAACAAGCGGAATTGAGAAAATGCTTGAGCATGCAGGCTATTTTGTTCTCCCTGTAAGTGAAAGCAATTGGACAACTGCATGTGCAAAAATTGGTGATTTTTTAAAGTATCAATCCATGCACCGGTTAATGGTAACGGATGAGGTTCGCCCTCTGTGTATTACCTTTTCGGCGGAGGCTTCTCCAGAAGAATTTTATCCCGCGATTGAACCGATTTTGGCATCGGATGCATTAATTTTCTTTACAACAGCCCCTGTAACATTATCGCCACCACAACCATTGTTTATTCTTTGGAATCGTTATGTTTGGCCAAATCATGTTGTGGAATATCCCGTTGCGCTTAATCAATGGATTCCAACGCTTGCTGAGATTGTTGGTGTTTTGCCTCCAGCAGACATTGTTGAACCCTCTATTTTACCTTCGTTAACGGGTGTCGGCTATCAACGCTCAAATGATATTCGCCCACGACAAACAAAAACAAATTTTGTGACATTTCGCATTTATAATCTCCAAGAGAAACAACTTCAATACACGCATTGGTTTCCTGCTGTGGAGAATATGATTCCAGAGCGTCGCCGCTACATTGATGGTGCACTGCCATTAGAGGAAAATGTTGTGACATCGCTTGCGATATCCTCGGATGCTCGAATTATTTTAGTGCGTAGTGACCTGTTGCATTTTTCACTTTCGCTTCCGGAGGAGATTTCTGTTGTTATCAAGAAAAATGGTATTCCGGTGCATAGTACTTGGGGTGCGCCTTGTGAATGGACAGAGACATTAGTGGAATCAATGGGTTTTGAATTTCTCTTTTTTATTCCTGCAGGTGTTGATCCTGCGCCAGTGAAAACATTCTTAACAAATCCAGATGCATTTCTCAAATCAAAGAATGCAACTGTAGAGTGACAGCGCTTTGCCTATTCATGAAAGGGTACAATTATGACTTGGGGTATTGCTTCTTATGAGACTCGCATTCGTTGGATTGCTGCATTGTGGGCAATTCTTACGACATTTTTGATTATGTGCCCGTTGAGTTGGACGGTAACATTTATTATTTTAGGTGGCTGGATTGCAATTACAGTGATTCCATCGCTTGCGTTTGCATGGTGGCGTCCACGCGTTACGCGAGGAGTGCCGATTTTCTTACGTTTTGTTTCTGTGGGTGAAACGCCAAACGCCTCGGAACCGGAAGCAAACACGATTCGTCCGCGAGAACTTGATCGTTTAATTTATAATCTTCTCATTGCAGGTTATCAGTTTCAGACGGTGGACGAGGCGCTGGTTGCTCCTGCACGAAAGTCAATTGTGATGACATTTGATGGAGGATATCGTGATATCGTTCATCAACTTTTGCCAATTTTAAAGAAACACAATGTAAAAGCAACTTGCTTTATTACGAATCGTTGTGATGTGGATGCGCGTTATTTAAAGGCTTTGGAAATTCAAGAAGTGCTTCGTTCGGGATTGGTGACATTTTCATCGTATTTGCCAGAAGATGTCCCCGCAACAGAGGCAAAGGAATTTTTGACCGTCAATCGTAATTGGCTGATTGGCATTACGCGTCATATTCCATCTGCTGTTGCAGTTGCATCAAAGCAAATGAATCCATCGCTTCAGGCGGTAATTCAAGAGGTTGGGTTTAAAGCTGCATTTATTACACATCGTAAAATGTATCCTGTAGCGGATGCGCCGTATGCAATTCATCGACAGCCGATTTTGAGAG
>JAUNQZ010000073.1 GCA_030535915.1 bacterium | reverse complement strand
TCTTTGATTGTACAACATTTGCAATGACAGGGGGGCGACTCTTAACGCAGGGAGAGCGCTGGCCTGTGCTTACGGAAACGATCTACGAAAACACAACAGATAACTATGACACTACCTATGGTTATCCGAGTGAGCTCTTTATCCTTCCAGATCAACCTACGGGAGGTGTCGTTGCAAAACAAACATCAACAACTTTTTATGGATTCAATCTCGCTTCAACAGAAAACCTTGCGGCATGTTTTACCAACACAACAAGTGAAACTGAAATAACCTCATCAGATGGTGTGGTTGAAGTTGGTGTTGCAAATGCTGAAGCTATCTTTGCAGATGCATCCGTAGACATCCATCAAGCAACGGCGGTATCGAATGTTTTTGATGTCGCCTTAATACCGACCTCGAAGGGATTTGAACTCGAGAAGTATGATTTTGGCATCCTCAAGATAGGCCCCTCCGCAACGAATACGATTGAACTCGTCGTTGCACTTGACCTTCCTGAGGTTGCAACGAATGTAACCGCTAAAACATTTACCCTTGAAATCCTATGTGATGGCGAGAGCATTTATCGAGGCGAGGTCACGCTTGAACGACAATCGGAGACAACGCGTTTTATGTGCACGGTAACAACAGATGCGCTTTTTCAAGCGACAACGGCTGGAACGCGCAAGTATACGATTCGAGCCATGCGTGAATAAAACTTTCGTTTTTACTTTATTTTTGTTACACTGTAAACGATTTTATATTTTTGTATTTTAAGATAAAAGGACGCACAATGAAGTATATTTCGACCCGTGGTCAAGCTCCCGCCGTTAATAGCGTAGAAGCTCTCCTTAATGGTATCGCTCCTGATGGCGGACTCTACATCCCAGAGGTCACGCTTAAAGGATTAGAACCGCTTCCTGCAGGGGCTGATTTTAGAACCACGATGGAAGCCTTGCTCGAACGCTTTTTTGATGATATTCCCGCGGATGTGCGTCAACATGCCGTGGCGGCTTCGCTCGCACGCTTTCGCGCAGAAGATGTCGTGCCATTAAAGTCTTTTGGTAAGACACACTTCTTAGAACTTTTCCATGGTCCGACCTATGCCTTTAAGGATGTCGCATTAACCTTACTGCCACATTTGATGCATTATGCTGCGAAGGTCAAGGGCATTGAACGCGTTTGTGTATTGACCGCAACGAGTGGTGATACCGGCTCTGCTGCGATGCAAGGTTTTGCAGGGATTGAAGGTACCGAAGTACTCGTCTTTTATCCGCAAACGGGGACCTCGGAGATTCAGCGTCGCCAGATGGTTTGCTGTCCTGGCGAGAATGTTCATGCCTGTGCTATCCAAGGGAACTTTGATGATGCACAAGCCGCTGTGAAAGCAGCCTTTGCTGATGAAGCCTTGAATGCCCAAGCGCAAGCCGCAGGCTGTTTGCTCTCCTCTGCTAATAGCATCAACATTGGTCGTCTCTTCCCACAGATTTGTTACTACATTGACTGTGCGCGTCGTTTGGGTGAACCCTTTGATGTGGTTGTTCCAACAGGTAACTTCGGCAATATTCTCGCGGCACACTTCGCATCGATGCTTGGGGCTCCGATTCAACGCCTCGTGGTGGCCTCAAATGCCAACCGCGTAATTTGTGATTTTGTGCAGGCCGGTCAATATGATGCTCGTCGTGAATTTTATATCACCAACTCTCCCTCGATGGATATTTTGATTTCTTCGAATGTAGAGCGTCTCCTTTATCTCTTGACGCAAGGCGATACCGACCGTGTGCGTGAAATGATTCAGGGACAAAAGAGTGAAGGTCTCTTCGCGCTTCCTGCAGAGGCACAAGCTGCAATGAAGGTGCGTTATGCTTCGGGCTGGGCGACCCCAGAGGAAACCGAAAGCGCCATTCGTGCGATTTGGGATAAGTATCATTATCTCGCAGATCCTCATACCGCCATTGGGTGGAAGGTTTTACAAGAACAACCCGACACTGGCCGTCCCGTGGTTATTGCTGGAACAGCCTCTCCGTGGAAATTCCCCGTGACAATGATGCGCGCCCTTACGGGTGAAACCATTGCGGATGAATTTGCGGCAGCGGAAGCATTGGCGGCATTTTCGGGTGAAACGCCAGCCTTGTTGGATTTGCGTGAAGCGACGATTCGTCACTCCGATGTCGTTGCGAAGGATAAGGTGCCGGAAGCCATTGTGCGAACCTTTGCACTTTAATTTGAGGTATGATTCTCGACCTCTCGCTAAAAGATCAAACGCTAACCTTGACGGGTGAGAATTTCGGTTGTGCGCTCACAACGGAAGAACTCACCCGTTCGCTTCGTTTTCTCTTTTCAAACTGGTATGAGCCTGTCCTTGATGGTCGAGGCGTCTTGCATCTTTTACAGCGTGTCGCACAGGGCGTTTCATCGCCACGCGTGGTTTATGGTCCAATGCTTTTAAAGGCGGCGGATTGTTTACCTCAGGTTTTGCGTTTAATTGCTGTTGGGAACATTGCGCCACGCTTAATTGCAGGGCGCGCACAATGGCTCTTGACAACGATTCCTGCGGGGGAAGATGCGCCCCTTTGTAACGCGTTAGCGGATACATGGATGCGCACCTGTGCCTCAACGCCATTGACCCGTGCTCAAGCCCGAAAGCAAGATTATCGTATTGCAGAAGATGCGTGGCTCTCCGCCTTGCGTGCGCCACAAGCTCAAGCGATTGATGACAAAACGCTTGCTCGTCACATCGACATGTGGATTGATCCCCTCTTTGAAGGACGCCGTGGCGCACTCCCTGTTAAACCGCGGCATTCCCCCGAAGGATGGTGGTTAGACATTGATGCGCCCAAGGACGAGACGGGGTTTCATTCTCCAGAAGTCTTGCGTCTCTTGGGACAAGCAATTGGGATTGCACCTCTCTTAGCGCTCCCACAACCATGGGATGAGAACCTCTTTTTGCGCTTTTTGCGAGAAGCGGTGCCGGCCTTGCGTGCGGCAGCCTTTGACATTACTTTACCGGAAGCATTAGAAGCCTCCGTGCCAGAAGTTCGAGAGACGGCGCTCAACATTGAAGATGGACATGTAAAGATTGCTCAAACGATTGTCTTTGCTGGGCTTGAACTCTCGATTGCAGAAGCACAAGCCATCCTTGATGCAGGCGAATCACTTGCGTTCATTCAAGGAGAATGGCGATATGTCGACCTTGATGCGTTACGACAAGCACTTGAAGCCCGTGGTCCAGAATTGCGTTCTTGTCATGGTGCATTACCGCTCTTACTTGCGGGTGCATTACGCATCGCACCTACAGCACAAGATGTTCAAAATTTCCTCCGTGAGATGACACATCCGCCGGAAGGTGATTTACCTTTGCGAGAGGTCTTGCGAACCTATCAAGCACAAGGGGTTTGTTGGCTCATGCAAGCCTATAAGCATCGCCTTGGTGTTTGTCTCGCAGATGATATGGGCCTGGGTAAGACATTGCAAACGATTGCCTTCCTCTTAAGTCAACATAGCACCGTGAAAAAGCCTGCATTGGTGATTGCGCCGCTAACCGTTCTACCGGTGTGGGAACGCGAGTTTGCGCATTGGGCTCCACAGCTCAAGGTCCTCCGTTTTGAAGGTCCCTCACGCTTACGAAATGAAGCCTTTCAACTCTCTGCACCCTCGTATGATGTGGTACTCACTGCGTATGGTTATCTTTGGCGAGACTACAATACCTTGCATCGCGTAGAATGGTCAACACTTGTCCTTGACGAAGCTCAACAGATTAAAAACCCATCTACGCGTCAATCACAAGCGGCGCGTTCATTACACGCTGATTTCCGTCTCGCTCTCACAGGCACACCGATTGAAAATCGTCTCGATGATTTGTGGAGCCTTCTTGACTTTTTAAATCCGGAGCTTTTCGGTCCACGGCGTGATTTTGCCAAACGCTATGCAGACCCTGATAAACTTCGGCGAGCGGTTGCGAATTTCCTCTTGCGTCGTCTCAAGAGTGACCCTGCGATTCTTCCAGATCTTCCGCCAAAGATTCAACAAGAGCATTACGCACAGCTCTCCGAAGCTCAAGCCTCTGCCTATGACTACGCCCTCGCCGATTATGCACGCGATGTACGAATGCTTCCGCCGTCAGAACGCCCTGGTGCGGCACTTGTCTTACTCATGCGGTTAAAAGAAATCTGTGACCATCCCGCCTTGACAGAAGGAGAAGGTGATGATCGCCATTGGCTCATTGAAGATTCGGGTAAATTGCTCATTCTCCTTTCGCTATTAGATGAAATCCTCGCCCAAGGTGAAAGCGTCCTCATCTTTACGCAATTTGCACGCATGGGGGCCTTCTTACAAAAGGTCCTTACAGAACGACTCGGTCGCCGTGTGGCTTATATCCATGGGGGGCTTTCGATGAAGAAGCGTAAAGCCGAGATTGAATCATTCTCCAATGATCCCGCTGCTGCACCAATGGTTCTTTCGCTTCGCACGGGTGCGTTTGGCTTGACCTTGACAAAGGCTAATCATGTGGTGCACTTTGACCGATGGTGGAATCCTGCGGTAGAGGCTCAAGCAACGGACCGTGCCCATCGTATTGGTCAAAAGCGAACCGTGGTGGTGCATCATATTGTTTGCCGAGGAACGCTTGAAGATCGCATTGAACAAATTCTAAGAGACAAGCAATCGCTTGCAGAAGACATCATCGCGCCGACCTCTGCCGCACGCCTTGCACGCCTCCCTGCAGAAACCTTACTCTCCTTACTTAAGCGCTAGTGCGACCGATTGCCGGACCGGCGTTATTGTCTACAATATAACACACTCAAAGAAAAAAGAAGGCGAAAGTTGATTTTTGCTTTCTTTCATGGTAATATATAAGTGGTTAATCACATGTTATGAGAAAGGATGGATAAGATGAAATTATTTTCATTTCTTTTAATGTCAATGACATTGTGCACGACGACCCTTTTTGCAAAGGGGACAACGCAATGGTCTGCAACTTCTCCACGAACCGATGGTACACCAACACAAAATTGGTCTGTGGCTCGAGATCCAAATGACACCTCTTATCGTCGTGTTTCTGCAAATACCAAAAATGCCGAACGCTTCTCGTTAATGAATGCAGAGGTTACTCCATTTCAACTCTCACTCTTCACACCAGTGGAAGTGCCTTGGGGAGATTGGGATGTGCGTGGGCTTCGCCTTTCCGTGCCGTATGGTTGTGCACGCAATGTAACAGGCCTTGACATTGGCATTTGGAGCGCCGCAACGGAAACCCTTACCGGCTGGCAAATCGGTGCTGCAAATATGGGTGGATATACCCGTGGCCTTCAAACTGGCGCCCTCAATTGTGCCTCACGCCTAAAAGGTCTCCAAGTCGGTATTATTAACTATGCAGATTCTGCAAATGGCTTACAAATCGGCCTTATCAATGTAATTTCTGATAGTAGCTGGCCGTTTAGCCTTGTGCTCAATATGTGCTTCTAAGCATGAAAGGAGTGCTTCCTATGAAATGGATGAATCGTTCTCTTTTAGGTGGGATTGCTGTACTCTCCGCTGTTGTCTCCATGGAGGCGCGCGCAGAGGTCGTAAAGGTCGCCGCAGACCCTGTCTCGGTAAAATTACAAGATGGCTCAGAACTCACCATTGCTGCAAATTATGATGTGGATCTTAAAGTGCAAGAACCGCAGCATCCACAACCCCGTAAGATGGCTATTTTTATTCGTAAAAATGAAATCCAAGAGGGGAATAAAACCATTCGAATTGCAACCGATTCGTTTGTCACAAATGTCGCTGCGATGGTTTCGTCAGAAGCCATTGAAATTATGGACTATCGTGATGTCGTAGCTGCCATTGAACCACAGTTAGAAGCCGACGGTACAACGATGGATCAGCATCTCCTTGCCAATTCTTCCTACACGATGTTGGCTCGAAATTTAGGTGTTGACTATGTCTTAATGTTATCCTTGGATAACTACTCCACCGTAACCAAAAAATTGCGCGATGCACGATTCGGTAAAGCAGTGGATGCAGATGGGACGACCTTCCAGACATTGATTCATCGTCTCTCAGCCTCTTACCGTGTGGTGGATGCTTACACGGGGACCTCGATTGGTGGCGGTGTACTCAAGGCCTCTAAAACCAAGCGCATCACTGCTGGTTTTGAAATTACAGATGACTCTCCCTTTGAGGGCTTAGACGAAGCGCTCGCAGAATCTCTCGCAGAGGATATGCTTGAGAAAGTTTCCTCCTGGCGTGAGGTTGAAGCAAATACGATTGGCTTACCGGTAACCTTCTCGGTGATGGCATACGATATGAATAACCAACCGATTTATTTGCCAGCTTATGATGGCAAAACACCGGTGATTCGTAGCGTTACACCTGCGAAGCTCAATGCTACGATTGAAATTGATGGCGTTGTTATGGGCTCTACGGAGACACCAATTCCGTTGGTCAAGGGCATCCACAAAGTGCGTATTTCGCATCCGGGCTATGATCCACTCACCTTGCATATAACGCCGCGTGAAGGCATGGTCGTCTCTGTCAATCTTCGCATGAACCAAGCCGAATATAACCGCATCAAGGATTCCATTGATTTCATGCACACCTTAACAAAGGACCGTGAAATCAATCAAGCAAAGGTTAAAGTTCTTGAAGGTCACGCAAAGGAACTTGAACAAAGCGGCATGCGTTTTGATGTCAAAGAATTACCTGAACAAATGATTGAATTCCGTAGCTTACTTTAATTGGAGGAAAATCGTATGAAACGCTTATTAATTCTTGGAATGGCAATCTGTTTTGCGCTCCCGCTTGTAGCACAAATCAAGAAAAAGACACTCGCGGTTGACAATGTCACGATTTCACCCTCGGTGAAGGCCCTCGTTGCAGGGAAAACAACACAATCGGCATGCTTAGAGCGTATCCGAGAGAATCTTGATGCTACGCTTATCAACGCATTGGCAGATACGCGAAAGTATACCCTTGTTGAACGCACGGACAAATTACAAAAACTCTTTGATGAAATCGAAATTTCAGAAACGGGTTTAGTCAGTCAACGCGCGGTTGAATTTGGGAAATTAATGGGAGCTCAATACCTTCTTCTCTCCCAAATTTCAAGCTTTTCGCTTGCGGATACCGTAGCCGAATTAAATGGCGTCAAGCATGGTCGCCTGGCATGTAATGTGACCGTGCTTACCCGTGTCGTTGATGTTGAAACGGGAGAAATCCATACGACAAGTAATGTGACCACTTCGAAACACACCTTGGTCGATATGCGTTTCCAAACATCGGATACATTTGCACATTTCGAC
>JAUNQZ010000169.1 GCA_030535915.1 bacterium | reverse complement strand
GTATACTGATAGTGTCGTGAAATGGATGAACGAATGGAGGTTCTTATATGAACGCGAAAAAAGGCATTTTATTGTTTTGTATGGTTTGTTTGTGTGTTGCCTTTTGTGGATGTGGCGATGCGAAAAGGAAACGTTCGAGTGGAAATGATACTCCTACTGATCCAGTAGAACAATGTGAGCTTGCTCATAAATATTATGAGAAGCAAAATTTTGAAGAAGCCGTGCGTCTCTATCGACTTGCAGCTGAACAAGGAGTTGAAAAAGCAAACTTCAAAACGCCTTTAGTCTCGTATAGCTATTTGAATAACGCTCTCCTCTTCGTCGATCCAAGAAATCCCAATAGCAACCTCACTATTTCAAGCTTCAGTCATCTCAAACAGCAACTTGAGGACCTCTTTGGTCGAGGGATGGAATTTAACGGCATCACGTTAAACGAAGATCTCTTCAACCTTGAAATCTCAGGCGATGAGGAGGTAGACCATCCATTAAACGAAGTCGCCCAAAAGATTAACGTCTATATTGAACAACAAGCGAATGACTTCCTTCAAGCGCTTTTCTTAAATGCAGCGAAAACCCAGTCGTCGACGAACGATGCCATTGGTAACACTACCATTGAGCGTTTTATTCGTAATCTCAATGCGACCAATATAGAATAATCGCTTTTTAATTTGACGTCTACTTGCGCTCCTCTCGGTGGCCTCTTAGAGACAATATCGTCGTCTCTATTTTGCAGCCGAGAGAGTGTTCGTTTTTATCTGTCTTAAATCGAAGAATTGTGCTATAATTTCTCTAGCGACGCGGAACTATTTTAGGCATTTTTATTGTCTCAAATAAGTCCTACTGTCAGCGCATTCTATTCATCATTCGTACGCTTCAAAAAGGGGGCATTATGTCAAAGCAATTTTTAACACCACCTATTCAAATGCCCGATTGGGCTGTTGCGTTTGAAACAGAAGCGCTCAATAAACCTTTTTACGGCGATGAAGAAAAGATTCGTTTTGCGATTCAACTTGCGATTGAAAATGTTCGTCATGGGACGGGTGGACCCTTTGGAGCAGCCATCTTTGATTCTAAAACGGACCATCTCATTGCCATTGGAATTAATTCTGTTGTTCCAGCAAAGCAATCTTGGGCGCATGCAGAAATGACCGCCTATGCGCGTGCACAGCATCGTCTTGGGACCTATCACCTCCAAGGATGTCTCATCGCGACCAGTTGTGAACCCTGTGCGATGTGTTGTGGAGCGACGCCGTGGAGCGGCATTGAATGTATGCTCTATGGCGCCACCAAAGCTGATGCAGAGGCTGTCGGCTTTGATGAGGGAGATAAAGGCGAAGCATGGGTTGAAGCGCTTCAAAAGCGTTCCATCGATGTTCGTGGGCCCATTTTACACGAAGAAGCCAAGGTGCCTTTCATACACTATCGTGAATGTACTGGAAAAATTTACTAGCCGGATACAAACTTTTTATAATCCCGTGCGCTTATTTTGTAAAATAAAACATTGAAATAGAGGTTTTTGGTGCAGCAACTTACCGTGTTGCGATTCCCTTTGGGGACTTTAAATCAGGCACGAATGCTATTAAGATGTCCATCGTAAAATAACGTTTTTCTTAACACAGTAGAAGTATCCCGTTGTTGGATGACACGGGATGTTTCTTTTTTATTTACCAT
>JAUNQZ010000010.1 GCA_030535915.1 bacterium | reverse complement strand
AATCAAAACGCAATTTGAATCAAATCGAAATAAGGGTAGGGCGGAGTTCTTTAAAAAAAGGGGGGGAGAAGGGGTGTAAAGGAGGGTTAGGAGGGAGATGGTGGATGTGGTTTTAGAATATATTAGAATATATATAATATGTATTTGCTTGCGCGTGGTTTTTTTGGTAGAATATGGGTTTTGAAAGGAACAAATTAAAATGTTTAAATTAAATCATGATCTTTTAGGTCGCTCGTTGTTGAATATTCGTTCGTTGACAGATGCAGAATTGGAATATATGGTAGATTTGGCGATTGCATTAAAGGCTCGCCGTCAAGCGGGCATCCGTGGGGATTTGTTACATCGTCGCAATATTGCATTGATTTTTGAAAAGAGCTCGACGCGTACGCGTAACTCGGCTGCCATCGCTGTGCGTGATGAGGGTGGACATGCGGAGTTCTTGACGGGTCATGACACGCACTTTGGCGTGAAGGAATCGGTTGCAGACTCGGCACGCGTGTTGGGTCGTTTGTTTGATGGTATTCTCTTCCGTGGGTTTGAACAGCGTACGGTTGAAATTTTGGCGGCGCGTTCGGGTGTGCCAGTATGGAATGGTTTGACAGATGAAAGTCACCCCACACAGTTCTTGGCAGATATGATGACGATGCGTGAAGCGTTTGGTGAGGTCCGCGGGAAGACGATGGCATATGTCGGCGATGGTCGTAACAATGTGGCGAATTCGTTGATGATGGGCTGTGCAAAGGCCGGTATTAACTTCGTCAATGTTACTCCGCGTGAACTTTTCCCCGCTGAAGATTTAGTTGAAGAAGCGCGTGCTATGGCGGCGCGTAATGGCGCAACGGTGCGTGTTGAAACGGATCCTGTCGCCGGCGTGAAGGGCGCGAATGTGCTTTACACTGATGTGTGGGTGAGTATGGGCGAAGAGGACAAGAAGGCTGAACGCTTGGCATTGTTGCGTCCGTATCAAATCAATATGCCCCTCTGCGAAGCAACAGGTAATTTGGGTCGTGAGTTGATTTTCTTGCACTGCTTGCCGGCTTTCCATGATCACAATACGGATGTGTCGCGTGATACAGGCGCGTTGGAAGTTACCGATGATGTCTTTGAATCGGAATTCTCAAAGGTCTTTGATGAAGCAGAGAATCGCATGCATACCATCAAGGCCTTGTATGTGTCGGCGTTGTGCGAGGCATCGGAATTCTAAAGCTGAAGTTTACAACACGAATTGGAGGAGTGCTTTATGGAAAAGGATCTAACGAAGATTTCATGGGAGGCCTTTGAGGCTTTATCAATGAAACAAAAAGGTGCATACTTTATGCGTGAAGAGGATGGGATGCCTTTTCATACCATCTTTGCACAACAATTTAGCCGTGAAGTATTGGAACGCTTGTGCCAATTGGCAACGGAAATTCGTTTGATTGCAAAGCAACGCGAGGGTGCACTCTTTTTGGCTTCACTTTTACCACATAAGCGTGCGATGCTCTATTTCTCTCAGCCTTCGTCGAGAACCTTCCTCTCGCATTTGTCGGCATGTGAAATCTTGGGGATGCGTACGGGTTCGGTGCGTGATGCTGCGACGAGTTCTGAACTCAAGGGCGAATCAAAGGAAGATTCTGTGCGAACCTTTAGTTCGTATTTTGACCTTGTGATTATGCGTTGCCCTGAGAAGGGGCTTGCAGAACGTATGGCTTGGGTGTTGGGACAAACGGTTCGTAATGTGCCGATTGTGAATGCAGGCTCGGGTAAGGATCAACATCCCACACAAGCGCTCTTGGATATTTATACGCTCTATCGTTCGTTTGAAACGCAGGGTGGTATTGATAACAAGACGGTGGTCTTTGTGGGGGATTTGTTGCGTGGGCGTACGGTGCGTTCGCTGTCGTATCTCTTGACGCGCTTTAGCAATGTGCGTCAGGTTTTTGTGGCACCAAAGGAATTGCAGATTAAGCCAGACATCCTTGAAATGCTCGCAGAGCGTAACATCTCCTATGAAGTTTCGGATGACCTTCAAAAGTGGTTGCCTGAAGCAGATGCGCTGTATATGACTCGCATTCAGGATGAATGGGATAAAGCCTCGGGTGAATCCGCAAAGATTGACACTTCGTCCTTTAAGATTGCAGCGAAGGATGTTGCAAAGATGAAACCCGGTGCTGCGATTTTGCATCCGTTGCCACGGCGTGATGAAATTGCAACGGATGTGGATAATGATCCGCGTGCAAAGTATTGGCGTCAAATGCGTAATGGCATGTGGATTCGTGCGGCGTTGATTGCAGCGACCTTTGGTTGCACGGCCGCAATTAAAGCCTGGTACGCAGAACATATCCGTCGCTAAGAGAGTATGATGAATAACAAAGGTGTGCTTTATTGGAGCCGTTGATCCTTTGTTGAATGAATGAGTTTTATGGAAAAGAAGAATCTCTTCACCTATACGCTAACACCTGAACAGGCGGTTGCATTGGAAACTGCAGTGGCTGGGATGTCGGCTTTGCAACGTGTGACGGTGCCGTATACGAGCCTCGCACTCAAAGGAAAGCATTTAACGATTAATCTCTACACTTCAGGAAAACTTGTTGTCCAAGGTAAAGATGCTGAAGAATTTGTTCTCTTTACGTTGGAACCGCTTGTGTTGGGTGCTGCGACATTGGGTTATGAAGAGGTCCTTGACCCGAAGATGTATGCGCCTCATGCGGGTACAGACGAATCGGGTAAAGGAGATATCTTTGGACCATTGATTACCGTTGGCGCCTTTGTTGATGAGACAACCTCGCGTCAGTTGGTGGACCTTGGGATTCGTGACTCCAAAACGATTGCCGATGGACAAATCCAAAAGTTCGCAAAAGAGATTCGTAAGATTCTTGGTCGACAAAATTGTTCTTTTGTGCTGTTGCGTCCGTTAACTTACAACCGTCTCTATGCCAAGATTCCTAATGTGAATCGACTTTTGGCGTGGTGCCATGCACGCGCGATTGAAACGCTCGCCGAGCAACGCCCGGATGCAACGCGTGTCGTCGTGGACCAGTTCGCAAAGACCGAGCACACGATTCAACGCGCTTTAATGCCACGCGGTCGTAAATTGACCGTTGAGCAAATGCATAAAGCTGAGCGTGACATTGCGGTCGCGACAGCTTCTGTGTTGGCACGCGATGTCTTCATTACGGAGATGAAGAAACTCTCAGAACTCGCCGGTGAAACATTACCTAAAGGTGCAGGCCCCAAAGTCCCGGCAACCCTTGATGCATTGATTCGTACGAAAGGGGTTGCCTTTTTACCCCAAGTTGCGAAGTGTCACTTTAAGACGATTGAAGAAGCCCTCACGCGAAATGGCTTTACGCGTGATGATTTGCCTCCCCCAGAAGAAACAACAACCCCATGAGTACACAAACGATTTCGAAACGCCTCACACCCTTAACAGGAATTTATCGTCCTGAAGGGGATAAATCACTCTCGCATCGCGCGTTGCTTTTTGCAGCTTTGGCAGAAGGTAAAAGTACGATTCGCCGCTTCCTTATTGGTGGTGTGACCAAGGCGATGTTGCAGTGTTTGGCAGACCTGGGCGTTGCATGGGAATTGGATGAAGCGACGCATACACTCGTTGTGCATGGGGTTGGGTTAAAAGGCTTTAAGTCGCCAGCTGCTCCATTGTATTGTGGAAACTCTGCAACGACCTTCCGTTTGCTGGCGGGTGCGATTGCAGGTGCAGGGATTGCATGTACTTTGGATGGCTCGGAGGGATTGCGAAAGCGTCCGATGGGGCGCATTGTTGAACCGCTTTCGATTCTAGGCGCGGAGATTGAGGATAACCATGGGTGTGCACCCTTGGTCTTTAAACCCGCAACGATGGGTTCGGTCAATTATGTCTTACCGGTGGCTTCTGCACAAGTGAAGAGTTGTTTAATTCTCGCTGCGCTTTCGGGAAATTCTCCCTCGGCGATTATCGAACCGGGACCTTCGCGTGACCATACCGAACGCATGCTCGCCTCCATGGGTGCACGCGTAAAGTCCTTTAGCGAAGGTTATGGTGTGGTGATTTTACCGCAAGAATGTCCGTTGCGTCCGTTGGATATTGAACTTGCGGGGGATATTTCAAGTGCAGCCTTTTTGATGGTCGCTGCAACCCTTGTGCCAGGAAGTGATTTTCGTTTGGAACGCGTGGGCGTGAATCCGACACGTACGGGAATCATTGATGCATTGCGTGCAATGGGTGCAAAGATTACACTTGAGAATGAAGGCCTTATGGCGGGAGAACCGATTGCAGATATCCGTGTGCAGTCGGCGACATTAACCGGGACCTCGATTGAAGGGGATCTCGTGGTACGGATGATTGATGAATTTCCTGCGTTTATGATTGCGGCGGCGATGGCAACGGGAGAAACCCGTGTGCGTGATGCTGCAGAATTGCGAACCAAAGAATCGGATCGCATCGCAATGATGACGGCGCAATTGAAAGCCGTTGGAGTAGATATGGATGAGACTCCCGATGGTTTTGTGATTCGTGGAACCGGACGAATCCCTGGTGGCGCAATGGTTAAAGCACATGGTGACCACCGCGTGGCAATGAGCATGGCTTTGGCAGGGCTCGTTGCAGAGACTCCGGTTACAATTGAAGGTTTTGAAATGTTAAATGAATCGTTCCCAGACTTCCCCAAAGTGTTGGAACTTTAAGATATGAATGGTAAAAAGAGGTCCTTATGATAAGACAAGAACCTGCTGCTGGTAGTAAACTTTTAAAATGGGTCGGCGATGTCCTTGAAATTAAGGCATTTCGCGAAGGTAAAGGAAATGGACGGATGGTCTTCCGCACGAATATTGGTGCGGCGGGGATTCGTCGTGATGAAGTGCTCGCTCAAGTAGAGGATAAACGACTCTTGAGTGGTGATGATTGGCACGATATCCCAATGCAACCGTGTGGAGATGGCAAATGGCAAGTGAAAATTGCTTTGCTTGAGGTGGGTGTTTTTGATGGTAAAGTTTGCTTCATCCCTAACACGAACCCCGTTCCAGAATGGCCAGATGGTGAAAATATGGTCATCAAAGTCGCACCTGAAAATACAGCGGCGGGGAATACGATTTACGCGGCCTTTACGCGTCAGTTCGTGGCACCTTATATGCACCATGCGGTTTCTCCTCGTGCGGAATATGAAACGGTAGAGAAGAAATTGGATAAAATCGGTTACACGATTATTCCTCCAAGTGGGACCTTCCGTTCGTTGACGCGTTACCTTGACCATATCTGTTTGGATTTAGGTTTCCGCAATATTTTGTTGTTGCCGATTCATCCAACGCCAACGACCTATGCGCGCATGGGGCGTTATGGTTCTCCCTTTGCGGGTCGAGATTTCCTTGATATTGATCCCGCGCTTGCAGAATTTGATACAAGTGCAACACCATTGGATCAATTTAAAGAACTCGTTTCAGCAGTGCATGCACGTGATTCTTACATTTTCATGGATTTGCCCGCGAACCATACGGGTTGGGCGGCGACCTTTATGACGCATCACCCAGAATGGTATCGTCGTAATGAAGATGGTTCATTCCATTCGCCTGGTGCTTGGGGCGTGGTGTGGGAAGACTTGGTTGAACTTGATTATAGCAATGAAGACCTTCGCAAGGCTATTGCAGATGTCTTTCTTTATTGGTGTCATCAAGGTGTGGATGGTTTCCGCTGCGATGCGGGTTATATGATTCCGAAGGAAGCGTGGGATGTGATTGTAGCGCTTGTGCGTCGTGAATATCCCGACACCATTTTCTTCCTTGAAGGTCTCGGTGGTCCCATGGATACGACCGAACGTCTCATTGGTCGTTCGGGGCTTGACTGGGCTTATTCGGAAGTTTTCCAAACTTACAACCGCGATGCCTTTGAAGCGATGCTTCCGCACATGTTACAACTCTCGGAACAACGCGGTCCTTTAATTCACTTTGCTGAAACGCATGACAATAATCGTTTGGCTGCGACCTCAAAGATTTTTGCGAAGTCGCGTATGATGATTTCTGCGATGCTTGCTCAGCAAGGTGGCTTTGGGATTACCGCCGGCGTGGAATGGTTCGCAACGGAAAAGATTGATGTCCATGGTTGTGGCGCTTTGAATTGGGGTGCAGCGGAGAACGCGTGTGCACTCTTGCGTCGATTGAATACCATCCTACGTCTCCATCCGCTCTTTGGTGTTGAAACGCATTTGCAACAAGTCCAGCAGGGTGGGGGAAATGTGCTTGCCGTCCTCCGTCAACGCGATGGTTACGCGCCGTTGTTAATCTTGGCGAACCTTGATTGTGACCATGTGCAGACGGTGCAGTACAACCGCACAGCCTTTACGACACAAGAAGGTTACGATTTGATTTCGGGTAAGACCTATCGCCTTTCTGATGCTGGGGTGAACCTTGAACCCGGTCAAGTGTGCTGTCTCTCTACGAAGGTTTCGGATGTCTCTGCGGTTGAGGCAGCATTACGTCAACGCGAAACGACACCCGTGTTGAATATGTCACATCGTCGTCGCCGTACAATGATGATGCGTACGCTAGAGTGGTTGGGTGAACCGATTGACCTTGATCAAGATCTTGATGCGGTCGCCTTTAACTTCATTGCAGACCCGATTGCCTTTACAAAGAATCGCCATGGTGATGCGCGTGCAACATTGATTTCATTGCCGACAGATGTTACGCGTTGTGTACCGATTCTTCCAGGCGGACTTGTGTTTGTAAAGAGTCCGTGGCCGTTCCGTGCGGTTTTGAAGGATGATGAAGGTGAAGTGATTCGCTGTGGTAAGGCGATTGCATTAGCGGATGGTTCGTATGGTGTGATGTTAACAACGAAACGCCGTGGGTCGAAACCGCAATCTCCGCGTCATGAAAAAATCTTCCTCAATGCAGAACTGTACAATCCGCATGGCACGCAAAAGATTACTGCAAAATTGCTCTTGCTCGGAAATGACCCCAATAAAGCTGGGCAAGTAAAAGTGCGCTTCTCTGGTCCAGAGGTGAATGCGTTGGGGAATGGTCGTTTGTTGCTTACCAATGGTACGGGTGCAATGAGCCAAATTCGTCTCAAGTGGGGAGACATCCAGTCGCAGTACGATTGTCTCCTTGGCTTGAATCGTCATCCCATTGTTCCAGACGATCGTCAAATTTTCCTCACGCGTTGTCAAGCATGGATTATTTGCAATGGCTATAACACACCCTTGACAGCGGCATGTTTAGAACATGTCACAGTGGCACCAGATGGTTCTGCAGCAGAATGGCGTTTTGCGGCACCTTGTGGAATGGGTCGTCGCGTCCCGGTCGTGTTGCGTGTTGCGATGGAGCCAGGTAAGAATCGTGTCGTATTGCGTTTCACTCGAGAACGCCGTCATCCGCGTTGGAGAGATCCCGATGTGAGCGTGGGATTGATTTTGCGTCCTGAAATTGAATGGCGAAACTTCCACTGCAAGACCAAGGCTTTTGCTGGTCCAGAAGAGAACTTCCCCAAGATGATTCATAATCGTCCCGATGGGTTTGACTTTAAACCTGAAAAGGGATGGAACTTGGGTGTGTTGATGTCGGGCGCGGATTGGCATTATGATCCCAAGTGGACCTATAATCTCTCGCATCCTGAAGAAGCCGCCCGTGGCCAAGAACCCTCGAGTGATTTGTGGAGCCCGGGATGGTTCCATATTGAGATGGAACGTGGCTCTACCGTTCACCTTGTCGCAGGTCAAGACCTCATTACGCGTGTGCCGAAGATTCCTGCGATGGGCGTGAAGGAACTCCCCTCAGCACCAATGTTGCTTGAAGATGCAATGAGTATGGCATTGACGAATTATATCGTTCGTCGAGATAATCACAAGACCGTTATTGCAGGCTATCCGTGGTTCTTGGACTGGGGGCGTGACACCTTGATTTTCTTGCGTGGTGTTGCGGCAGCAGGTCGTTGGGACGAAGTCTTCGATGCATTAACAGAGTTCGGTCGCTTTGAAAAGGGTGGCACCATCCCGAATATGATTCGTGGTGAAGATGATGCAAATCGTGAAACAGTGGATGCACCATTGTGGTTCGCTGTGATTTGCGATGATGCAATTGCAGCCTTTGGCGCGAAGCGTGTCCTTGAGCATCCGTGTGGCAATCGCACCTTAAAGGATATCCTCCTAAGCATTGCAGAAAATTATATTGCAGGCACAGAAAATGGCATTCGCGTTGATCCAAAGACGGGACTCGTTTGGGCGCCGCATCATTACACATGGATGGATACGAATTATCCTGCAGGTACACCGCGTAATGGGTATTCGGTTGAAATCCAAGCCCTTTGGGTGCGTTTGCTCGATTTGCTGGGGCGTGAAGTGGATCCCAAGTGGAAGCGCTTGGCTTCACGTGTGCGTCGTTCGTTTAAGAAGTACTTCCCGTTGCCCGATGGGAATGGTCTCTCGGATTGTCTCTATGCAGAGGCCGGCGTGAGTGCAGAATATGCTGAACAAGATGATGCCGTCCGTCCGAATCAGCTCTATGCTGTAACATTAGGTTTGTTAAAGAATGATAAGGCGCTCGCACACTCGGTGATTGAAGCAACGAGCTGCTTGTTGACGCCTGGATCTATTCGCACACTTGCGAATGCGCCAGTGAAGCGTCCGTTGCCAATTGTTCGTGATGGGCATTTGTTGAATGATCCCCATAATCCTTATTGGGGTCGTTATGAAGGTGATGAAGATACGCGCCGTAAGCCAGCTTATCATAATGGCACAGGGTGGACCTTCCCGTTCCCGCTTTATCCCGAAGCACTCTTCTTGGTAGAGGGAGAACGCGCGCGTAAAGTTGCTCGTGCGATTCTTGCATCGGGAAGCTGTCTTGCAAATATTGACTGCGTCACACAATTGCCGGAATGTTCTCAAGGGAATCTCCCGCACGAACCGTGTGGTACGGGGGCTCAAGCTTGGGGCGTTTCAGAATTTGCACGCGTGGGCTTACTCCTTGCGGGGAAGTCGAAGAGTGTTTTGAATTAAGCGTGGAGTACACGCTCATTGGAGAAAATAACCATGCGAAGGTTTCGTTGGATTGTGTTCGGAGCGTTGGTGTGCGTGCATACCATCGCATCCGCAACATTGACAAAAGACGCAAAGGCGGCGCTTGAAAAAGCTGTCGAGGCTTCAAACTATACCTTTACACCTGCCGTGCGTCAAGCCTACATTAATTATACTGAGGCCGTGATTCGTGATACATACGGACCGAATAAAATTAATGCCGCAACATGGACTTGGGTGAAGCGTCATCCACAGATTTTGAGTGCTGTGGCGGCGGCGGATGATCCGGTGAACCCAAATATCTTATTGAACTTCCAGCGCCTCGCGCTTGGCATGGGAGCTTCGCGTGCGGAGAAGTGGACGCAACTCGCACTCGCGTATGCGATTCGTTATCGCGAAGATCTTTTCCCCATTGATCGTGTGAAGGAAGCATGGGACCCCGCTCGCCTGGAGCGTCTCGTTTATGACAATACAAAAGGAAAAGGTGGCGATTTCGCACTCCTTACTCCTGAAGATTATCCGCAAGATGCACCTCCAGAAGAAGTGGCGTTGGGTGAATGGCTTGCAGGTCCTCAAGGCTTAACCAATACGCGTGCACCTTTTACAATTGGTGAATTGATGGAGATGCCGCTCTCGGATATTAATGTTGTAACCGCGCGTTATGTCGGAGATGATCGACTCATTCAAAAGGAATTCCCAGATTGGGATCGTGTGGCGCTTGTGGGGAAAATTTTCCCTCCTTATGTGGATGGTACGCCGACTCCTCAGCGTGCGGTGTTGATGAAGATCTTCCGTAATGGACGCATCCCAGGGCGTTCGGATCGACCCAACTTTTCGATGGAAAAGGCTGACTGGCCGATTCTTCTCTATCTTGCAGATCTCGATCATATTGATGAGACCTCCTTCGTCTTTGGCTATTTCGTCGCAGAGAAGAAAATTCCTCCCACAGGATTAGGACAGGTGAAATCGTCTTCGGGTTCGGCGGAGGCGGAATTGGATGGACCGAACTTTAAATATGCGCGTAGTAATTGGCATCCCGAGAAGTTTATCCGCGTTTATAATGGCTCGAAGAAAGACCAAGGCGGAAAGTCTCAGCGGTGGATGATGAATGCCGTCAATGTGCCTGCAACGGTTGTCTCAGCTCCTCCAGATGGCAAGTTTTACTATATGGGCGAACGTGGTAATTACACTTACTACTTAACTTGTGCAGACAATGCCTTTACTGGTACAGGCTCAAGTGCGCCGTGGGAGTTGGATGCAATTGCGAGTGTCGATGGATCTTTGTCGGGGTCTGTGCGACATGATAATTTTATTGGTCTTGCAGCAACGCTAAATCAAGGGCTTGAAGTCTATGAAGACGCCCGCATGACCTTGGCTATTCTTAACCTTTTAAAACCTGGTAAAGCGCATCGCATTAGTATGCTTGAAAGTGTCTTCGTTCGAAATCCGTTGAACCAAGACATCTTCTACGCTTTGGCTGCTGCGTATCGTGGAAATGCTTCGGTGGGTAGTAGCTCTTCTTCGGGAGGGGCAGACGTGGAGGCAACCTTGCGGATGTTGGCGGTGGCGCGTATCTACGCGGAGAAAGGTTTGAAAACGCCCGTCTCTTCGTCTTACTCGAAATCCATGCATTCCTCCTTGGCGAAAATCATGGCGGGTAAACAAGAACCTCGTCAACCGATGTTAACGGTTAAGACGGGCACCGAAGCGTGGTTCTTTATGATGTGTAATCGCGTGGTGGTGCAGTTCCTTCGAGATACGAATGGCATGGGAAAAGAAGCGTTTAAGGCGGAATTCCAATATCAACAGCAAAGTGCCGCAGGTCAAACAGACAAACCCATTGTGCGAGCTTTAGACGATCTTAAAGGTCTTGTGAATTAAGAGTGTGAAACGATGATTTTATTTCTTTCAGGACTTGCCTTTTTGGTGTTAGGTTACTTCGTTTATGGACGCATGATCGAACGCATCCTTCGTCCAGACAATCGCATGACGCCAGCCTTTAAACGGCGCGACAATGTCGACTATATGCCGTTGCCGTTGTGGAAGAATATGCTCATTCAATTGCTCAATATCGCTGGTGTTGGTCCTGTGATTGGTGTGATTGTTGGGATTAAATTTGGCGAGAAATGCTTTTGGATTATTCCGTTAGGATGCGTTTTGATGGGCGCCGTGCATGACTATGTGTCAGGCTTCCTAAGTTTGCGTTCGCGAGGAAGTAGTCTCCCGCTGATGACCTATCGCGCCTTTGGTAAATGGTATTCGCAATTTTATACCGTCGTCGTGGCGGTGATGCTGTTGCTCGTGGTGGCGGTTTTTGTGAATATTCCTGCGAACCTTTCGTCGGCCTTTATTCCAACCTTCGGACTCGAAGAGGAGACTTTCTTTTGGGTTGCGGTGGTTGTGATTTTCCTCTATTATGTCATTGCAACCATTTTCTCTGTAGATAAGATTATTGGACGGGTTTATCCGCTCTTTGGCGGTTTGTTAATCGTGGGCTCAATTGCAATGTTTGGCGCGATTGTTTATCAAGCCATTAAGATGCCCTCGCTTCTTACGGAAACCGCAGCATTTAAAGCTGGAATGTTCCATGACCAACCTGTTATTCCTTGTCTTTTTGTTACCATTGCCTGTGGGATTATTTCGGGGTTCCATGCGACGCAGTCCCCGATTGTTGCGCGTACAATGGTGGATGAACGCCAAGCACGTCTCACCTATTATGGGATGATGATTGCAGAGGGAATCATTGCCATGATTTGGGCTGCGGCCGCAATGGCTATCTATAATTTATACCCCGAATTAATGCATGGCAAACCCGTTGCCGCATTAATCAAATCAACAACCACCTTTTTAGGGTCTTGGTTGGGGATCATTACGGTGATGAGTGTTTTCATTCTTGCAATTACATCGGGCGATACAGCGCTACGGAGTTTGCGTCTCTCTATTGCAGAAATGATGCGTGCGCGTCAAAAAACGATTTCTTCGCGTCTTGTGTTGATTGCGCCACTCCTTGCGATTGTAATTGGGTTGATTGGGTGGAGTAATCAAGACGCAACGAGCTTTGAATGGCTTTGGAAATACTTTGCGTGGGGGAATCAAATCCTCTCAGCCTCGACATTAATGGTCTGCTCGGTGGCATTGATGCAACGTCATATTGCGCCTTGGATTACATTGATTCCTGGGATGTTTATGACCTTTGTCGTCACTTCTTTTATCTTGTGGTCTTCGCCGTCACACCCTGGATGTCCGTATGGTTTGGGGTTGCCGATTCGTGAGGCGTATGCGCTTGCAGGATTGTTTACATTTATTTGTGCAATTTTTGTTTGCCGTATTGGAAATGCTTTGGCAAATCGCCGCCCTAAAAAGAAAACCATGTTATGATAGAATTCCGCGATGTCGCTGTACGATACGGCCCGAATCCACTGTTTGAACACGCCTCTTTTAAAATAAATGCTTCCGAACGCGTTGGGATTGTCGGTCCAAATGGTTCGGGAAAGTCAACACTCTTTCGTCTCATTCTGGGTGACCTTCAACCAGATACGGGGGATGTTTTTCTTGAGGGAACGCCACGCATCGGTTTTGTGCGTCAACACCTTGAGGCGGATTCCCCAGAGCAAACCCTCCTTCAATATTGTTTGGAGGGCATTCCTGGCTTTGAAGCCACGGAGCGTGCCATCGCTCACCTTGAGGAAGCACTGACGCAAAATCCATCCGAAGCCGAAAAGACACGCATCCTTCGGGAACTTGGCGAGGCGCATACGCGTTTTGAACAAATGGGGGGCTACTCCATTGAAGCTCGTGTGAAAGAATCTTTGGGTGGGCTAGGCTATGCTACGGAAGCCTTTGATCGTCCCTTTAATACCTTCTCGGGCGGCTGGAAGATGCGTGCAGAACTGTCTCGTGTGCTTGCCTCAAAGCCGGAAATCCTTCTCCTTGACGAACCCTCAAACTACCTCGATTTGCCTGCAATCGAATGGCTCCAACGCTTCTTGCGTGCCTTCGATGGAACGCTCGTCTTGATTTCGCACGACCGATATCTTCTCCGTGCGATTACCAATCGTATTGTTGAAGTCGATGGTGGCACGGTGACGCGTTATAATGGTCCGCTGGATTATTATTTAACCGAACGCGAACTCCGCTACGAACAGCTCTTGCAAGCGAAGGCCAATCAAGATCGTAAACGCGAACAATTGGAGCGCTTTGTTGAACGCTTCAAAGCAAAGGCTTCAAAAGCCACACAAGCCCAAAGCCGTGAAAAGCAATTAGAAAAACTCGAAGAAATAAAACTCCCTGCACGCAGTCGCTCGGCGGGTTATTTGCGGTTGCCACTCGCACCCCATGCAGGTGCTGAAATCGTTCGCCTGGAACAAGCCGCTTACCAATATCCCGAGGGTGAATCGCCGATCTTTGCAAATTTAGATTTGCGTGTGATGAATGGCGATAAAATTGCAATCGTCGGTTACAACGGTATGGGTAAAACGACCCTGTTGCGATTGCTCGCGGGTGTTCGCCAACCCACCGCAGGGAAAGTCGTCTTTGGGTACCATGTAGCGCCGGGTTACCAAAGCCAAGATCTCGCGGAAACAATGAATCCAGAGGAGACGGTCTTTAACATTGCTAAAGCCGCTGCTGGCGCCTTACCAGAGAAAGAACTCCGCAATCGTTTAGGTGGCTTCGGCTTTGATGTGGATGACTGTGCAAAGCAAGTAAAGGTGCTCTCGGGTGGTGAAAAAATCCGCCTTGCCTTTGTTCGACTCTTTCTCAATCCTCCGAACTTCCTCCTGCTTGACGAACCGACCACACACTTGGATCTTGAAGGGCGAGAAACGCTTCAGCGTGCCATCCATGATTACACCGGAACGGTCGTCCTCGTCTCTCACGATGTGGAGTTTGTTCGTGGAACGGCTCAAAACATTCTTGAGATTTCAACGCGTGGGATTCGTCGTTTCCCCGGTGGTTATGATTATTATATGGAAAAAATCGCCGCCGAAACCCAACCCGAAGAAACAACAATGGCGACCACAGCGGAGCCTCAAAAACTGTCGTCAAAGGACCTTCGCCGTCAACGCGCACAAGAGCGTGCCGCGCGAGCACCCGAATTGAAGCGCTTAAAGAAAGCTGTCGAAACAGCCGAAGCGACCATTGCAAAACTTGAGGAAGAGCAAGCCGTCATCACGGAGTCATTAGGGGATGGTTCGCTTGATGCTGCAGGTCTCGCACACGCCGGTAAACGCCTTAAGGAAATTGAATACGACCTCTCAAAATGGACGCTCCAATGGGAAGAAGCCGCACTCGCACTTGAAGTTTTTGAAGACACCCCTTAATTTTTTTGATACAATCTTTACTATGAAGCAAGCCCCAAGCAAATTTGATTTTATGTATGCGGTTCGACACACATCCATTGTATGTGCGCCGAAACGGCTTCTTGATCCTTTCGACCAAACAACGATTGACTATACGCTTCTGGCTCAACCCATGGACGACCCCCATAAGACGCGTGTGCGTATGGGTAAACTTCAAACCTATCCACCGCGATTGGTTTTGCCGGGTGATCTCTCGGTTCAAGAACTGGAAGGCTTCGGTCCTCAAGCGGAGCGCTATCTTGAGTTCCTTCAAACGCACGCTTCAAAGATTCGTATTCTTCGCTACTCGTATCGTCTAAAGCGAGAGAAGTATACCGAGCATCTCCTCTCTGAACCGCTGGATATCGTAAAGGCGCGTGTGAAAGCTGAGATGGCAGAGAAACCCAACCCATATGCATCGCTGCTTGTCGGTGTGGATGAACCTTGGGATGTGTGCCTCTTGCATCTTTTTATGAAACTCGTCCAAGCCTCAGTGCCGAAAGCTCTTGAACAAATTGAGCAACGCGCACAGCAATCGTTCCGAGACCACCTCCCACCAGATGATCGCCAGGAGATTGAGCGCGCGTTTGCAGCGGCCGCGAAGGACCCCTCGTTAATCAAAGAATTAGGGCGTTTGTTGAAATCTAAAGGACTCTTTGAAATGTATCAAGATCGTTTTTTTGCATTGATTAAATAGGGCCCCAAGTAACGAAAAGAAAAGACTTTAAAAGGGAGCGCGCGACAGAGGATGAAAATCGACTGTCGCGTCTTTTATTTGCGGGATGGATGCAAGGCGTCTTCCGATGCGCGAATGGGAAAATGCGAGCCAATCGTAAAGCTTCCTCTAATCGTCAAGCGGCATACATCAAAAGGTCGCTTGGGGTCTCGCTAAATTTTATTTGCGGCGAGGTAACTTTTTGATACTATAGAGGAAATGAAAAGAATGTATGTTTATGGGATGGCGCTCTTCTTCGTGATGAGCTCAATGTTGGCAGTGGCGAAAACGCCTCAAGCGAATGCTCGGGTGTGGTCGGATGTGCCGGCCTTTACACAAGTACTTGAATATCAAGATGAACGCTCCCTAACCTCAGATCAATATGATGGTCTTTGGGAGGGCGATGAAGTCCCCGCTTTACCCCGCGTACCTCAACCTTCCTTACCCATGAAGCGTTGGCGAGAGGGGGAGGGCATTAATTATCTAAATGAAGAGACCCATCGCTGTACAAAAGGGAAATATCCAAATCCTATCCGAATTTGGGAGGCCGAACCTTACCCTATCGGAAATGGACGATTGGCCGCCTCGGTCTTTCATGGGAGTGGTCGAGATCGCTATACGCTAAATGAAGTTTCCTTTTGGTCGGGGGGCTTAAACGCCGGCACGATCAATGCACATGGGGATAAAAGTTATAATGGCGAGCATGGCCCAGAGATCGATGCCGAGGGCTTCGGTGGTTATCAACCCGTTGTGGATCTCATCGTTGACTTTAAGGCGCCTGTTCAACGCGGCACCTTCACGCGTGCCATTGCGCTTGACCAAGGCCTCGTAACGGCAACCGCAATCCGTAAAAAGGTTAAGATTACGAGTGAAGCGTATTGTAGTTTCTCCGATCAAGTAATGGTCATCCAGTATACAGCGGATCAACCAGCGAGCTTGAATGCGACCTTTGTCTATGTCCCACAACGCCCAGAAGATCAATTGTCGGTGGAAGGCGAACACTTAGTCTTTCGTCGTACGCTTGCCAATGGCATCAGCTGTGAAGCTCGGGTCTGCATCCAACAAACCAGCGGCACGCTTCGCCAAGAGGGGGAAACCCTCGTGCTGCAAGACGCCACCACTTGCACGCTGATTGTCGCCATTGAGACAAACTACCAAATGGATGCAATAACGGGATTTCGTGGGGAAAGTCCTGCTACGCGTATTGAGCATCGCTTAAACGCAATCAAAAAACAATCGGTAGAGTGCTTAAAAGCTCGCCATCAAGCGGATTACAAGGCCCTTTACAATCGGCTCCAATTAGATTTAGGCGCGTCTCCAGAGACAGCACAAACGCAACCGACTTATCAGCGCTTAGCCGCCTATCGTAAAGGTGATGGTCCGCACGATGTTGGGCTTGAGGAAACACTTTTTAACTTTGGTCGCTATTTGATGATTTGCACCTCTCGTCCAGGGAGCTTACCTGCGGGGCTGCAAGGGATTTGGAATACGATGACCCAAGCCCCCTGGGGAAATGACTATCATAGCAATATCAACTTCCAAATGGTCTACTGGCTCGCAGAAACGGGAAACCTTTCAGACTGTCACCTCGCGATGTTAGATTATTTAAATGCAATGCGAGAACCCTTTCGCGCGAATACACGCGACTATTTAAGCGCCATTGGTGAACCGCCCGAAACGCCCGCGGGTGAATGGCTCGTCTATACCTCGCACAATCCTTTTGGTGGCGGTGGTTGGCAAGTGAATCTCCCTGGCGCTGCGTGGTATGGCCTTCATTTTTGGGAACACTATGCCTTTACGCAAGATAAAGACTACCTGCGTCAACAAGCGTATCCGATAATGAAAGAATTATGTGCTTACTGGATGAAGCACCTTAAACCTTTAGGGAAGGGTGGGGCAGGCTTCCAATCCAATTATCAACCGGTAGATGTGACGCGTTATCCAGAACTTCTCCGCCTGCCTGAGGGGCTTCTGGTTGTCCCCAATGGGTGGTCGCCGGAGCATGGCCCACGCGGAATGACCAACAAATCGTTTCTGAACTTTTCCTAAAGACGATAAAAGCCGCTGAAATTCTCGATGTAGACCACGCTTGGGTTGAAACATTAAAAACCCTGCAACAACGCTTACTTCCTCCACAAATTGGTCGACAAGGGAACCTCATGGAGTGGATGATCGATCGCGACCCTTCGACAGATCATCGCCACACTTCACACCTCTTTGCGGTTTACCCAGGGAGCACAATTAATATGGAAACCACTCCAACGCTCGCAAACGCCGCGCGTCGTTCGTTAGAATTGCGTAAGACAACCGGAGATAGCCGACGCTCATGGGCGTGGACATGGAGAAGTATGCTGTGGGCACGTTTGCACGAGGGTGACAAAGCACACGCGATGTTACAAGGCCTCATCACGCACAATATGCTCGACAACCTCTTTACAACGCATCACTTACCCTTACAAATCGATGGAAATTATGGCATCGCGGCCGCAATGCTTGAAATGCTGGTTCAATCCCACACCAGCACGATAGAGCTCCTCCCCGCACGGCCTACCGCATGGCCTTCGGGTTCGGTTAAAGGCCTTAAAGCACGCGGAAATATTGAGGTTGAAATGCAATGGCACAACGGTGAAGTGACCCATTGGCACCTTTCTTCGCCTCACCCCCAAACGGTCACCGTTAAAGTTAATAATACCTACCATACGGTTCATCTTTAAGCCGTCTCGTAAGAGGCTAGGAGTCTGTCGCGCGAAGTTACGGTAGAGACCAAAATCGAGGATAAAAGGGTTAAAAGCGACACTTTTGAAGGAGTTTACCGGGGTAAATGACTGAAAAAGCGGAAGTTTTTAGGCCTTTTAAACCGATTTTTGGTCCAGTAATCTTTCGTGCGACAGGCTCCTAGTAGAACCAAGAAAAGCCACCCCTTGACGGTGGCTTTTTTGTTCGGCATAAAAATTTTTATTTTTTTTTGCAAAAAGCGGTAAGTGGATTCGTATATATAACTATAAACATCTTTTTGTAGAGGGGTGGCGTTGCAGGTCTTCAGGAAGAGCATTTCACCCAAAAATAAAATATAAAATCACCCCGCTCCGTTCAAAATAAGGTTCTCTTGTTTTGAACGGAGTTTTTTTGTCTAAAGCGTTCATCGGAGCACCTTGAGTAAAGGATTCGTTACGAATAAAATTTGCACTCGCGTCAAAAGGGGAATTATGCTATACTATTTAGACTTAATTTTCATTTGGAGATTCTCTTATGGCAATCGAAATTACTAAAGAAGAAGTTTTTGCTTTTCATGATGGCGGTAAAGTGCGTGTTGCACTTCCGAAGCCTTTGGCAACACAAAAAGATCTTTGCTTAGCCTACACCCCGGGTGTTGCTCAGGCGGTGAAGGAAATCGCTGCAAAGCCTGAAACGATTTACGATTTGACCAGCAAGCGTAACCTCGTTGCGGTGGTTACCGATGGCACCGCGATTTTGGGCTTGGGAGATTTGGGTGCAGAGGCATCGATTCCTGTAATGGAGGGTAAGGTTGCACTTTTCAAATCCTTCGCGAATGTCGATGCATGGCCCGTCCCTCTCGCACATTGCCGTAAGGATGGCAAGAATACGGGTAAGACCGACCCGCAACGCGTCATTGATGCCGTGCGTGCCATCGCTCCAATGTATGGCGGCATCAACCTCGAAGATATCGCAGCTCCCGCATGCTTTGAAATCGAAAAGGTCTTGGATGAAGAACTCGACATTCCCGTCTTCCACGATGACCAATGGGGAACGGCGGTGATTACGCTCGCCGCGTTGATGAACTATGCGAAACTCTCCAATCGCACGATGGATGAATTAAAGATTGTCATTAATGGCGCTGGCGCTGCAGGGATTCGTATTGCCGATATGTGCAAGGCCGCAGGCGTGAAGCATCTCACAATGTGTGACTCAAAGGGTGTCATTTCTGCTGATCGTACCGACTTAACAGAACACAAACAGCGTCACGCTGTAACAGGTGAAGCAACCACCTTAAAGGACGCCCTCGTTGGTGCACATGCCTTTATTGGTGTGTCGGTGGCGAAGGCTCTCACGGGTGAAGATGTGAAGACAATGGCGGATTTCCCCGCAATCTTTGCATTGGCGAATCCTGATCCTGAAATTGAACCCGCAGAAGTGAAAGCCGCGATGGGCGATCGTCCGTATGTGATGGCAACGGGTCGTTCGGATTACCCCAACCAGATTAACAATGTCCTTGGCTTCCCCTTCCTTTTCCGTGGTGCACTCTCGGTGCGTGCACGCACCATCAATGTGGAGATGAAGGTCGCAGCCGCAAAGGCCCTCGCAGCACTCGTTTATGAACCCACCCCGCAGGCGGTGCAAGACCTCTACCCGACGGAAACCTTGGTCTATGGTACAGAGTATTTGATTCCGAAGGCCTTTGACCGTCGCTTGTATGCCGTGGTTTCCTATGCTGTGGCAGAAGCCGCCGTGACTTCGGGTGCAGCTCCTGCAGAAACCGATTTGGCCGCTGTTAAAGCAGCCTTAGACGCAGGCTTCTAAGGCTATGACCGCCACTCAACAAGCGCCTCTCTTTAATCGCCTTTGGGCACTCATTGCCGTCTTCGGTAAATTTGGTGCAATCACCTTTGGCGGAGGTTATGCGATTCTCGCCCTCCTTGAGGGAGAACTTGTTGATCGGCGGAAATGGATTACCCACGAAGAGTTGCTGGATATTGTGACCATCGCGGAGAGTACGCCAGGTCCCATTGCGGTTAATATGGCGACCTTCGTGGGGTACCGTTTAGCCGGTGTGGTGGGTGGACTCGTCGCAACCCTTTCACTGGTCCTCCCCGCGTGGGCGATAATTTTCTCTCTCAGCTCGTGTTACTTGCTCTTTAGAGACAATCCGTGGATTGCTTCCACCCTCGCGGGCATCCGCATTGCTGCCGTCGTGCTCGTCTTCCGAGCGTTCTTAAAGATGGGGCTCAAATTGCAATGGTCATGGGCGAATGCGCTCCTCGCGGTAAGTGCCTTTAGTGCGGTTTTCTTCTTCTCCATAAGTGCGATTCTCGTGCTCATCATCGCGCTTCTCTTTGGTGTTGTTTGGTTCGGTTGTCGTCAACGCAAAACAACCCCTCGAGGACCTCAATCGTGATTTACCTTATCCTCTTCTGGACCTTCTTTAAAGTGGGCCTCTTCACGATTGGTGGAGGCTACGCGATGATTCCCCTCATTCGTCAAGCCGTCGTTGAAGAACACGCTTGGATGGATGAAACCCAATTTACGGACTTTGTGGGTATCGCCGAAAGCACCCCCGGTCCTTTCGCCGTTAACATCTCGACCTTCTCTGGCGTTCAAGCCGCGCATCAAACAGCGGCTCATCCCTTTATTGCTTCGCTCTGCTCAACCTTTGGGGTGATTCTTCCCTCTATTCTTATCATTCTTCTCATTGCAGGTCTCTTTCACCTCCTCCTGAAACACTGGTCTGTGAAAGCCGCCTTGCAAGGTGCGCGCCCAGCCGTCATCGGTCTTCTCGCCGCCGCCACTTGCTTCCTCGCCATCAACACCTTCCATCTCTCCCTCTCGCTCACCACCCTCAATGGTGCCGCCCTCTTTGTCGCGGCATGCTGTTACGGCTTCGCCCATCTCACGAAATGTGGCGCCCTTTGGCTCATCCTCTTTGGCGCTGCAATGGGACTCCTCGCGCATCTCTTTGGCTTTACGCTATGAAACGCCTCCTTCGATGGTTATGGGCCTCACTCTTTGATCTCCTCTATCCCCGCGACTGCATCCTCTGTGGTCAACCCGTGGATCGTCCCATCGGCCACCTCTGCACGGCCTGTCGCTTCAACGCCTGGCCAGAAACCCACGCCACCTGCACCATCTGTGCCATCGAATCCCACTCCGCCCTACAACCCGCCTTCATCTGCACCGACTGCGCGCGACATCGCCCCGCCTTTGAAAAAGCCTTCGTCGCCCTTCGCTACTATGGCGAAATGAAAGAACTCATCCAAACCTTTAAATACCGCCGAGGACTCTGGCTCATACACGACCTCGTGCACTATTTAGAAGTCACCTACTACGACAAAATCTTAGGTCAAGGCATCCACATCGACGCCCTCGTCCCCATTCCCTCCACACGCGCAAAACTCCGCCAACGCGGCTACAATCAATCCGAACGCCTCGCGCACTTCCTCGCCAAACGCCTCCAGCTCCCCTGCTACAAAAATCTCCTCCAACGCAATACCACCCCCCTCAAAGCACAAGTTCGCCTCCAACGCAACCAACGCTTCGCCAATGCCAAACGCGCCTACACCCTCCGCCGTCCCCTCAATCTCAAAGGCAAAACCCTCCTCCTCATCGACGACGTGATGACCACCGGCGCTACCCTCAACGCCTGCGCCACCCATCTTAAAGCACAAGGCGCCACCATTTACACCCTCGTCCTCGCCCGCCCCCTCTTCGGCTAACCCATCCCCCTCCATGTTTTTTTAACCGCCAGGTCCGCGAGGGGTTTGCTGATATTTCCGTTCGCTAGGGGCTTCGCCCACGGAAATACAGCAACCCTTATTCCCAAGGGGCGGTGTAAAGCCGTGGCTCGAAGAGCCCTCGCGAACGGCTTTATCACCGCACCATCCTCGCGTCCCTCGCGTTTAAAAGAGTTTCACATTGACATTTCGTTTAAAAGTATCTATACTACGAAATGTAGTACATAGGAGAGAATATGAAACGCGTTCTTTTAACACTCTGTAGCCTCGCACTCCTGACACCCGCCTTCGCAGCAAGCGTGGAGGATTTGAGTTATAGTACGAACGATGGTGACACCATTACAATTAGGGATTGTAATGAAAATGCCTCCGGCGACCTTATCATCCCAGCAACCATTAATGGCAAAAAAGTGACCTCGATTGGGATGTTTGCGTTTTCCTATTGCTCGAGTTTAACCTCGGTGACGATACCCAAAGGTGTGACCACGATTGGGGGGTGGGCGTTTGTGGGATGCTCCAGTTTAACCTCGGTGACGATTCCCGAAGGCGTGACCGAGATTGGGCTGTATGCGTTTTCGGGTTGCTCGGGTTTAACCTCGGTGACGATACCCGAAGGTGTGACCTCGATTGGATATGGTGCGTTTGAGGATTGCACGAGTTTAACCTCGGTGACGATTCCCGAAGGCGTGACCGAGATTGGAAGTTATGCATTTAGGGGTTGCTCGGGTTTAACGTCGATAACGCTTCCCGAAGGAGTGACCTCGATTGGGGATGATGCATTTTCGGGTTGCTCCAATTTAACCTCGGTGACGATACCCGAAGGCGTGACCTCGATTGGAGATTATGCGTTTCGTGATTGTTCGAGTTTAACCTCGGTGACGATACCCGAAGGCGTGACCGAGATTGGGCTGTATGCGTTTTCTGGTTGCACGAGTTTAACCTCGGTGACGATACCCGAAGGCGTGACCGAGATTGGATATGGTGCGTTTTCCTATTGCTCCAGTTTAACCTCTGTGACGATTCCCTCGAGTGTGACCTCGATTGGGAGGGGTACATTTGTGGGTTGCTCTCGTTTAACCTCGGTGACGATACCCGAAGGTTTGACCGAGATTGGGGAATGTGTGTTTGCGGGTTGCTCGAGTTTAACCTCAGTGACACTTCCTAAAGGTGTGACCAAGATTGGGGAGGGTGCGTTTTGGGGTTGCTCGAGTTTAACCTCAGTGACGATACCCTCAAGTGTGACTGAGATTGGGAGGGGCGCGTTTGAGAGATGTACGGCGATGAAAGAAATGATTTTTAAAGGCCCGCCGCCAAACGTTGAGCCATTGAGCGAAGAAGAGAAACTATTTCTTGAACACAATGGTGTTTTAAATCCTAGAACCCTTCTTGCGACAAAAGGTTATTATCTCCCTGAACATGCCAAGGCTTGGGAAAAAGTCCTTGGTGGAGAAACCGGAGAATGGAACAATCTTCAAATGGAACCGTTGGGGGGAGCGATGCTCGAATGAGGAATGCGGAAGGAGGAATGAGGAATTAAAACGCGAGGACCGCCAGGGGGAGCGATGATAAGGCTGTACGCTAGGGGCTTCGCCCACGGATTTACATCGCATCTTTAATCGTTCTGATACACGTGCAGCGAAGATGTGGTATAAGAATGACATTAAACTATGAAATTTGTGGTCTATAATCTACCTCTGTGCGCTGCACGTATGGGTTAGCAGTTCTCGCAGGTTTCGCGGGGACCTGGACCGCACACCTCCGTCCGCACGGAGGCGAACTCCTATCGGCTACGGGTCAATCGATGAGCGCTTGACCGAAACGGCGAGCTGACGCTCTTGTTTCCCTCTGGATTTCGACGGTCCACGATCCTTCGGAGACGTTTCACGCGGCTACGGAGATTGTCGTGTCAACTCCGCTTCGCTCCGTCTCTTGTGGAGTCTTAGATAAATAATGGATTACTGCTCTAAGTACATCGTTCCCGCACTGCTCAAACGCCGCGTGGCTTGCCTCGCTTCGCTCGAATGAGGAATGCGGAAGGAGGAATGAGGAATTGATTTCGCAGTGCTAACGCACCTCATAATCTTTTCGCATCTTTGGGGGCTTTTTTCGCTCCTATCCTCATATTTAGGGCTGCTGTTATGGGATCGATTTACCAGAAGAACCAAAGGGAACGCTGAAAAAGTGTTGGGCGAAGCCCATCGCGTACGCTTTTTGCAGCGTTACCCCTTTTGCGTCCTTGCGGTGAAAAAACAAGCGGCTTGGCCTCGCGGCCTGAGCGGCACTCACTGCAGGCTGCCCTTTTCCCATGAAAGGCCCCTGCCAGGAGGGCGACCGTCAAAATCCAGAGGGAAACAAGAGCGCAAGCTCGCCGTTTCGGTCAAGCGCTCATCGATTGACCCGTAGCCGATAGGATTTTGCCTCCGTGCGGACGGAGGTGTGCGGTCGTCTCCCCGCGAGACCTGCGAGATCTTCCCCCCGCACGTAGTGCGCCGTATCCACAGCCTTTTGTCGTGTATTTCGTGTATTTCGTGGTTTAATAAATCGAGCGTAGTGCGCCGCATCCACAACCTTTTCGTATGTTCCTTTTCTTTCGTGGTTTATTAAACAACCCGGTAAAAGAATGCTTGACGTACTATATAGAAAGGCGTATACTTTTCTTTGTTTGAATAAAAATAGAAAGGTCCATGTTATGCGTAAATCATTCTTTTTCATGCTTGCCATAATGGCAACC
The DNA here is from genome assembly GCA_030535915.1 of bacterium. Classification (GTDB taxonomy): domain Bacteria; phylum Verrucomicrobiota; class Kiritimatiellia; order RFP12; family DVOR01; genus Spyradenecus. The sequence continues at coordinate 3,208 of JAUNQZ010000010.1, read as the reverse complement.
GTAGCGCTTCACGCGGCACAACTTCAGACGGTGGAGACCTTTAAAGAAGCCCTCGCCGCCGCAAAGGCAAAAGATGGCTATGTGATGATGAACTTCACCGGCACCGATTGGTGTACCGCCTGTATCCATCTGAAGGAGAAAGTCCTCTCGACCGAGACCTTCTGCAATGCGTATGGCGATAAACTCGTCATGACATCGGTTGATTTTCCCCGCCTGCCTGAACTCCGTGCAAAAATCTCGAAGGAAGAAGGCGAACGCCGTGAAGCACTTCTTAATTCTTACCAGATTAAGGGTTTGCCTTCTGCGGTTCTCTTCGATGCGAATGGTTTCCCTTTTGCAATTCTCGCAGGTGCTCGTCCCACCCCCGAGGATTATATGAAGCTTATTGAGGATGCCATCAAGGTGCGCGAAGCTCGTGATGCAGCTTTTGCAAAGGCGCAAGGTTTAACCGGTATGGCGCGTGCCACCGCACTCGCAGAAGCGCTTAACCTCTTGCCAGAACCCTGCCGTGGGAAGTATCCCCGTGAAGTGAAGGAAATCAACCTTCTTGATCCTGAGAACACGCTCGGTTATCGGGATGTTCTTGGAAAGTCCGAGGCTTATGTCAAGCAGATGAAAGCGCTCGATGATCTCGCACAGACCTTCCGTGGTCATTTCGCTAAGGAAGAACTCCTCGCCGATGTGGCAAAGTTAGAGGCCTTCTTGAAAACACCGAATTTGGAACCCGACATCTGTCAGCTTACCTATCGTTTGATTGGCGATTCCTATGCCTTTATGCGTGATGATGCCAATATGCTCAAGGCTTACGAAGCCGCTGTTAAGGCTTCCCCGGAAACCGAACTCGCCGGTCGCCTCACAGAGATGATTAACTATACCTACTATCGTCTCGAACAGCAAAAGAAAGAGCAAGAAGCGCTCGAACAACAACAATAATCAATAGCCTCATCGCCTATTTTAAAACAGAGAAGCCAACCGTTGGGGTTGGTTTCTTTGTTGATGGAGGGTGGAGCTGTTAGAAGACATAAAAGAAACCCTCGATTTCGCGAGGGTTTTCTTTTGAGTAAAAGCGTTCGCCTTAGTGTAATAGCTTGAACATCCTTTTAGGGAGGGGCTTCATTCGGAGATTGTTCCACTCGCCCGTTTCTCCACCGAGAATAGCTTCCCAATCTTTGGCATATTCAGGGAGATAGTAACCCCTTGTATCAGGAAGGGTTTCAGGATCTGAAATGCCTTTTTTCTCTTCTAAAGCTTCTTTTGCTTTCTCATTCAATGGCTTAACCTGAGGCGGTGGACCTCTAAAAATCATTTCTTCTATCGCCGTACATCCTGTAAATGCGCCTTCCTTTATCTCCACGCGTAAGGGGATGATCACCGATTCCAAACAATCGCAAGCAAAAAACGCCCCCATCCCAATCTCTGTCACCCCTTCGGGAAGCGTCACCGACGTTAAACGATAACATTCTCCAAACGCGCTTTCCCCGATTTTGGTCACACTGGAGGGAAGCGTTACCGACGTTAAACGGGTGCACTTCCGAAAGGCTTCTTTCTCAATCGCGGTCACCCCCTCGGGAAGCGTCACCGTGGTTAATGTAGCGCACTCAAAAAATGAACGCTCTCCAAGCGAGCTTACGCCTTTAGGAATCGTCACCGAGGCTAAATGAGAACAATACGCAAACGCATCCTTTCCAATCGTTGTTATACCTTCGGGAAGCGTTATCGATGTTAAACCCGAGCACCCCCTAAATGTAGCCGCTTCAATTTTCGTCACACCTTCAGGCATCATTACTGAGGTTAAACCCGCGCAATCCGAAAACGCACCCTCTCTTATCGCGATACCTTTGGGAAGCGTTATCGAAGTTAATTGTGAACAATATGTAAACGCATACGCCCCTATCTCCGTCACCCCCTCCGGAAGCGTCACCGAGGTCAAACGAGAACAACCCGAAAATGCACCCGCGCCAATCCTAACCACTCCCTCAGGAAGCGTCACTGAAGTTAAATAGAGGCAATCTGAAAACGTCTTATCCCCAATCTCTACGACGCGTTTACCATTCATCGTTGCTGGAATGATAAGTTCGCCTAACGCATTGCGATTACAATCCGTAATGGTAAGGGTGCCATTCTCATTCGTTTCATACTTCACATCCTCTACACTTGCAGCAAAGGAGGGTGTAAGGAGTGCAAAACAAAAGAATGTTAAAAGAAACCATTTCATATTTTCTCCCATGTTCTCTCCCATATCCAACACAGTATAAATCGTTTTAAAAAACATGTCAATGTAAAAAAGAAAACCCTATTTACTTCTCCTCCCTCTCCTAACAAGACCCCGTTGGGGGAGGGGATTTTAATGGCAACGCGCATCCCTTTTGAAGGAATGCATTTTAGAGGATGTCAGTCGCAGTTTTTAAAAATGCATTTAAACGCGTTTTAAGAGGGGGTTCGAGGGTTTAGGGTAGGGATATAGCCCGAACCCCTCGCGAAGCGAAATTTGAGCCGTTAAAATCGATTCTAGAGGCATTTCCATTTTAGGGTGTAGATTGAAATCTTGCCAAAGGACAAAAATTATCTTTTTTGAGTTGCGTTTTTAAAGGATGGCATGTAGCATTCATTTGCTATCGATGCCACATTTGTTTTGCATTGTTCAGCACATGCGCCCAGGTCAAAAAATCGGCGCCTTGAAAGCACTGTTGTGCATATTGGATTTCTTCTAATGTCATGGCGGTAGTCCTTTCAGATTAGTCGTTCGTGAATTCAATATTGAGCGTACAAGAAGAGCTTTGGCCTCGTCCGTATGTAACACTTGCTTTTGCACGTTCAAGCAATTGACGATACTCGCAATCATCGAGCCAATAGCTCACGCGTTTCATGCGACGGGTGTTTCCCTCATCGAGAATATGGTCGTCAATGTCGATTTGTGCAGCGGCGCAGAGCACCTTAATATCTCCCGCTTCTTCCAAGGCGCGTTTAAAGGCTGCATGGAAAAGATCAATATCCTCCTTCGTATGCGGTTTCTTCCCATAAACATCGAGGAACGCTTTCTCATCCTCCGAGAAGGATGCGGGTTGAGGGGTAGGCGTTGCGGTAGCGGTTTTAGAAACAACCTCACGCGGCGTCTTCTCAACGGCAGGTGCTTTTTTCTCAAACTTAAAGTCGGTTGCATCCTGATCTGTCCAACTTTCTTCATTGAGCCATTTTAGGGGATAAGGGA
>JAUNQZ010000009.1 GCA_030535915.1 bacterium | reverse complement strand
CCCCTAGCGTACAGCCTTATCATCGCTCCCCCTAGCGGTCCTAGCGTTTCAATTCGTAAATCATAATTCGAACACGGCGGCGCGCTCGTGCGGGTTTTTGGGGAGGGGGTGTGGTGATGGGTGGATTGGGCTTGAAATCGTGGGGGAAGATATGCTATACTTAATAGAATATTATTTTATAGCTCACTGTTGAGGCGCGTGCATGACGTCGCGTGAAGTGAAGGTTTTTGGTTAACGGAAACGGAATAAGGATCTGTTTTATGGAAAAGAAAGAAGCTCCGAAGAGTTCGTTGGATGCGCTTGTGTCGCTTTGCAAGCGTCGTGGTTTTATCTTCCAAAGTTCTGAGATTTACGGGGGCTTTGCGGGCTTTTGGGATTATGGTCCTTTGGGTTGCGAAATGAAGCGCAATATCAAGGAGAGCTGGTGGCGTGCAACGGTGCGTGATCGTGAGGATGTGGAGGGGCTTGATGCTTCGATTATCATGCATCCGGCGACTTGGAAGGCTTCGGGGCATTTGGATACCTTCTCGGATCCGATGAGCATGTGTAAGGGCAATTGCCGTAAGTTGATGCGTGCCGACCAGATTTGGGATATCTATGAAGATAGCACCCTCTGTGCGACGCTCACCTCGATGTTAGGGGATGCGGGTAAGATTGCCACTTGGTGCAAGACCAAAGGTAAGTCTGCAGCTCCGGGTCTCTACACGGTGCAGCATCCGGAACATCTCGAGGCGATTTTCGAAACGCTCAAGGGAATTACCGATGCCAAGCAGTTGCTCATCACTTTGGCAACGCCTGCAGGTGAAGCAGAAGCTTTGCCGTGCCCGAATTGCGGTGGTGTCATGACCGAGCCGCGTCCCTTCAATTTGATGTTTAAGACGATTGTGGGACCGATTGAAGACCCCTCTAATGTGGCCTATTTGCGTCCTGAAACGGCACAGGCGATTTTCGCTGAATTCTCCAATGTGATGGTTTCTTCACGCCAGATGCCGCCCTTTGGTATTGGTCAGATTGGCAAGAGCTTCCGTAACGAAGTGACCCCGCGTAACTACATCTTCCGTAGCCGTGAATTCGAACAGATGGAGTTGGAATTTTTCATCAAGCCCGATGAAGCCATTGAATTGCTCGAAGGGCATGTGGCAACACTTACAGATACAACCGATCTCTCTGTGCCACAAGCCGATTGGGGCTGGGAATGCTGGCACAAGTATTGGGTGGAACAACGCAAGTTGTGGCTCGTGAAGAATGGCTTGCCGCAGGAGTCGTTTGTCGAGTATTGGCAGAAGCCCGATGAACTCGCTCACTATGCACGTGCGTGTGTGGATATCGAATATCGTTTCCCCTTCGGCGTGCAAGAACTCGAAGGTATCGCAGCGCGTTCGGACTTTGACCTTTCGCGTCACCAGGAACACTCGGGTAAGTCAATGGAAGTCTTTGATGAGCCCCTTAAGCTCGCCGTCAAGAAGATGAGCGATGAGGAAAAGGCGGCGTTCCGCCAGAAGACCGTTGCCGATTGGGAAGCTCGTGGGAAGAGCGCTGAAGCCGCCAATGCGTTCATTGATCGTCTCTTTGAGGGTCGCTATATCCCCCATGTGATTGAGCCTTCTTCGGGTGTGGATCGTATGGCACTCGCCATGCTTTGCAATGCATATGAAGAACAACACCTCGTTGACGAAAAGGGTAAGGAAGATATCCGTACGGTGCTTCACCTCGCCCCTGCAATCGCACCGATTAAGGTGGGTGTCTTCCCGCTCGTAAAGAATAAACCCGAACTCTATAACCTCGCTCGCGAAATCTTCAAGAAGCTCCAGCGTCGCTACAACTGCTTCTGGGATGAATCGGGTGCCATTGGGCGTCGTTATCGTCGTCAAGACGAAGTCGGAACGCCCTTCTGCGTGACGGTGGACTTTGATACGCTTGAGAAGGATGGAACCGTGACCTTGCGTGACCGTGACACAATGCAACAGGAACGCATCTCGGTCGAGGATCTCATCAAGAAACTCGATGACCTTATCTTGGGATAAGGTGACGATGCGCATGAGAAAAGGAGTGTGGCCTATCGCTACACTCCTTTTTTTATGGTGGTTTTAACCGCTAGGTTTTAACCGCAAAGACGCAAAAGGAGAGGATGCAAAAAGCGTCCGCTATGGGCTTCGCCCGACACTTTTTCATCCTCTCTTTTTCACAGCTCGCTACGCTCGGGAGGATGTGGCGGTCGCTAGGCTCGCGAGGGGTGTCATTGTGGGGTGGTCGGTTGACGGTGGGAGGGGTATTTTTTCGGGGTTTTTGTATTTTGACGTTTTCTTTTCGCGCGCGTTGTGTTATAATAGTATCTATTCGTTTTATGAATATGCCTACTACAAGGATTGAGTTTTATGGCTACAACATTTTTGGTCGGTCAAACCGCATTGTCTGCGTTTCGTGTGGATGCATTGAAGAAGCAACTCGCTGATGCTGGGTTTGCCAATTGTTCTATTCGTACAGCATGGGTTTATCTTTTGCAGCTCTCATCGGATTTGACGGATGAGAATCGTGCGAAGGCGTGCACTTTATTGGATGCCGATGCGTCGAAGGCGTTACCGCAGGATGGTCTCTTTGTGGCGCCGCGTTTGGGGACGATTTCACCATGGAGCTCGAAGGCGACCGATATTTTCCGTTATTGCGGGGTGCGTGGCGTGCGTCGCGTGGAGCATGCAATGTATATGGCCGTTGAACAGAATGGTGCGGTTTTGACGCGTGAAGCGCTCGGTGCAGCAGGGCTCAATGTGTTGCATGACCGTATGATTGAAGGGGTCTTTGTTGCTGCAGAATTGGATGCCTTTTTCATCACGGCGCGTCCGGCGCGTGGGAAGTCCTTTGATGTCATGCATGAAGGTCGCGATGCGCTTGTGCGTGCCAACAAGGAAATTGGTCTTGCGATGAGTGATCCTGAAATTGATTATCTCTACAAGGCCTATGCTGGCGCCAAGCGTAACCCGACGGATACAGAACTCACGATGTTCGGTCAGGTGAACTCGGAGCACTGCCGTCATAAGATTTTCAATGCGCAGTGGGTGATTGATGGCAAGGAACGCGACATGTCGCTCTTTGGCATGATTAAGAATACCCACAAGCTTCACCCCGAAGGCACCCAGGTTGCGTATAAGGACAATTCGGGTGTGATTGATGGTTTCCGCACGATGGCGTTCCAGGCGGATCCCAAGGATAACACGTACAAGTTTGCTGAAGATCAGGTCGAGATGTTGATGAAGGTTGAAACCCACAACCATCCGACCGCCATCTCCCCCTACCCTGGCGCTGCAACCGGTGTGGGTGGTGAAATTCGTGACGAAAGTGCAACGGGTATTGGTTCGCGTACGAAGGCTGGCATTTGTGGCTTCTGCGTGAGCAACTTGCAGATCCCGGGGTATCGTCAGCCGTGGGAAAAGGATTTCGCGGAACGCCCCGAGCGTCTTTCCCCCGCACTCAACATCATGCTTGAAGGTCCCATTGGTGGTGCGGCGTTTGGTAACGAATTTGGTCGTCCGCAGCTCTGTGGTTTCTTCCGCACGCTTGAAGAAGAAGCCTGTGGCAAGTATTGGGGTTATCACAAGCCCATTATGCTCGCTGGCGGTATGGGGAACATTCGTCACGATCAGGTGTTGAAGCGTGAAGTGCCCTCGCATGTGCTCGTCGTTCAGATTGGTGGTCCGGCAATGCGTATCGGTCTCGGCGGTGGTGCCGCGAGCTCGATGGCATCGGGTACCAATGAAGCCAAGCTCGACTTTGACTCTGTGCAGCGTGGTAATGCAGAAATGCAGCGTCGTTGTCAAGGCGTCATTGATGCGTGTGTGGCATTGGGTGCGAAGAACCCGATTCTCTCCTTGCACGATATCGGTGCAGGCGGTCTCTCGAATGGCTGCCCGGAACTCGTTGAGGCGACGGGTGCAGACTTTGAATTGCGTCATGTCCACAATGAAGAGCTCTCGATGAGCCCGATGGAAATTTGGTGCTGCGAGGCTCAGGAACGCTATGTGCTCGCGATTCGTCCCGAAGACCGTGTGCTCTTTGAAAGCTTCTGTGAACGTGAACGCTGCCCGGTCGCCTTTATCGGTGAAACCCGTGAAGACGGCCGCATGATTCTCCACGATAATCACTTTAATGACAATCCCATCGATATGGACATCTCCACCCTCTTGGGCAAGCCCCCACGCATGGTGCGTGATGTCACCCATGTGGATTTACCCAAGGCACCCCTCAATCTCGCCGAGGTCAAGGCCCCCGAAGCCTTACAGCGCATTTTGCGTTTCCCTGCGGTTGCCAACAAGACCTTCCTCGTGACGATTACCGACCGTACGATTACCGGCATGGTGCATCGTGATCAGATGTGCGGTCCCTATCAGCTCCCTGTCGCTGACCACGCCGTGACCGTGACCGGTTATCAAACCACCACAGGTGAAACGATGGCCACTGGCGAACGCACCCCGATTGCAGTCCTCGATGCACCCGCTTCGGGTCGTATGGCTGTGGGTGAAGCGATTCTTCAATTGGCATCGGCTCCGATTGGTCCTATCGGCACGATTAAGCTCTCTGCAAACTGGATGGCTGCTTGCGGTGAAGAAGGTGAAGACGCACGTCTCTTTGATACCGTTGAAACCGTCGGCATGGATGTTTGCCCGCAATTGGGCGTGTGCATTCCTGTGGGTAAAGACTCCTGTTCGATGCGTACGATTTGGACGGACTCGAAGGGTCAAGAACATAAGCAGGTCGGTCCCCTCTCGTTGATTGTTTCCTCCTTTGCAACCGTCACCGATGCGCGTAAGGACGTCACCCCTGATTTGAAGCCCGGTCTCTCCCGCTTGATGCTTATCGATTTGGGCAATGGCAAGCAGCGTCTCGGTGCTTCGGTCCTCGCACAAGTGTATAACCAAATGGGTGATGTCGTTCCCGACATGGACGAACCCAAGGCGGTGCGTGCGTGTTTTGAAGCCATGCAGGAACTCGTTGAAAAGGGTCTCGTGCTCGCTTATCACGACCGTTCCGATGGTGGTGTCGCCGTCACCCTCGCGGAAATGGCAATGGCGGGTGGTCGCGGTGTTGCCGTGAACCTCACCGGTGACGATCCTCTCGCGGCACTCTATAACGAAGAACTCGGTGCGGTGCTTCAGGTTGCTGAAGAACATGCCGCTGCCGTTGATGCCATTCTCGCCGCACACCATGTCAAGGGCGATTGGATTGGGTTGGTTCAAGACGAACCGGTCCTTCAGATTACCGTCAATGATGAACCCGCCTTGGACGAAACGCTCGCTTCGCTTCGCAGTGCATGGACGGAAACCACCTATCAGATGCAAGCCCTTCGTGACAATCCCGAATGCGCAAAGATGGAATTTGACATTGCCTCCATGACCGATGATCCGGGTTTGAACTTCAAGGTCACCTATCCGTTGAATCCCGCGCCTGTGGCGAAGGTTACACCCGCACCGAAGATGGCGATCCTCCGTGAAGAAGGTGTCAATGGTCACATTGAAATGGCAGCCGCCTTTACTCTCGCTGGCTTTGAAGCCATTGACGTGCACATGACCGACCTCCTCGAAGGTCGCGTTGATTTAGCCGACTTCAAGGGACTCGTTGCTTGCGGTGGCTTCTCCTATGGTGACGTGCTTGGTGCAGGCTCCGGTTGGGCGCGTAGTATTCTCTTCAATGCTGAACTCAAGGCGATGTTTAAGACCTTCTTTGAACGTCCCGACACCTTCACCCTCGGTGTTTGCAATGGTTGCCAGATGGTCTCTCAGCTCAAGGATATCATTCCTGGGGCACAGCACTGGCCACGCTTCGTTCGCAACAACTCCGAACAATTCGAAGGTCGCTACTGCACACTCGAAGTGCTTGACTCTCCCAGTGTCCTACTCAAGGGTATGGCGGGTAGCCGTTTGCCGATCGCCGTGGCTCATGGTGAAGGTCGCGTCAGCTTTGAGAACGAAGCCGATGCCGCCAAGGCAACGCAAGCCTTACGTTTCGTCGACGGCAAAGGTCAGCCCACCGAAATCTATCCTTGGAACCCCAATGGTTCAAAGGGTGGTCTCTGCGGCTTCACCTCCGAAGATGGTCGTGCAACCATTCTCATGCCCCACCCCGAACGTAGCTTCCGTTCGATTCAGCTCTCCTACGATGACGGTACCTTCGCCGGTGGTGAAGATGGTCCGTGGATGCAGCTCTTCCGTAATGCGTATGCCTTTGCAACGCGTTCGTAATTTCTATTGATTGCTTAACCATCGGGCAGGTCGCTGCTCGATGGTTCCCCTTTTCTAAAATACAGACACGCCTATGCCCTCTTTTATCTTCCACACTTACGGTTGTCAAATGAATGTCCGCGAAAGTGAAGCCGCGGCCAAAGCGCTACTCGATGCAGGTTTTACCGCCGCACCCGATGAAGCCTCCGCAGATATCATTATCGTGAACTCCTGTTCTGTTCGCCAAAAAGCAGAAGATAAAGCACTCGGGAAGTTAGGACTCTTATGTGCCACCAAGCGCGAACGCCCCAATCGTGTGGTAGGCTTGATGGGCTGTATGGCACAGCGCCTCGGGAAGGAGGTCTTTAAGCATATCCCAACGTTAGACTTTTCGATTGGAACGCGTTGTGCCGATCGTGTCGCGCCAGCCGTAATGGCAGCGATTCATGGCGAGCATACCTTAGCCATGAGCGATTTGCATGCACAACCCGATGCACCCACAGGACACGTGACCGAAGGCGCCTTTTCAGCCTTTGTAACGATTCTCCTCGGGTGTAATCGTCGGTGTACCTATTGCATTGTACCCGATGTACGTGGCGATGAATGGAGTCGTCCCGCACGCGATATTCTTAAAGAGATTGAAGGTCTTGCCGCCGCGGGTATTCAAGAAGTGACCTTGCTCGGTCAGTCCATTATGAACTATGGTTTGCGAACACCAGCCTTTGATGAGAACGAGCCCCCCTCCCCTGGTGGGTACACGATTCCTTTCCCGCGGTTGCTCGAAGCCGTGGCAGCGATTCCTGGGATTAAGCGCATTCGTTTCACCAGTGGACATCCCTCGGGTGTTACCGATGAATTGATTCGCCTCTACAAGGAAGAACCCAAGCTTTGCCATCACTTGCATTTACCCGTTCAGAGTGGTTCGACAACGGTTCTCTCGCGGATGCGTCGTGGCTATACGCGGACGCAATATCTTGAGGCGTTGGCTCGGTTACGTCAAGCCGCACCAGATATCGCCATCACCACCGATGTCATCGTAGGCTTCCCCGGCGAAACCGAAGCCGACTTTGAAGAGACGCGAACCTTAATGGAAGCGGCACAATTTGATAATGCCTTTATCTTCAAGTACAGTCCGCGTCCAGGAACCGTTTCAGCGACATGGGAAGACGATGTCTCCGAAGAAGAGAAGTCGCGTCGAAACCATGTCCTTTTGGACGACCAGGATGCGCGTGGGCGTGCATTGAATGCCTCCTTATTGGGCTCCACGCAGACCGTGCTTGCAGAAGGTCCAAGTTTGCGTAATGCAAGTCGTTGGTCCGGTCGTACATCAACGAACAAGATTGTTATTTTCAAGCCCTATGATGGCCTTCAAGTGGGAGATTCGGTCACGGTCAAGATTGGCCGTGTAGCGCCACAAACCCTTTACGCCGAAGATTGCATTGATTAATCTATGCCTGAAACGATGAACACCACCGACCAACGACAACGACAAGCCGCATTTGTGACATGGGCCTCGGTCGCGATGAATGTCGTACTCTCGTTGGTCAAATTTGTGGTGGGGCTTATCAGTGGTTCTGCGGCGATGCTTGCAGACGCGTTTCATTCTGCCTCTGACTTTGCGACTGATTTTGCGGTCCTCATTGGGATGCGTTTAGCGCAACGTCCGCAAGACCATGATCACCCCTATGGACACGGGAAGTATGAAACCCTTGCCGCCGTCATTATTGGGGTTGCGCTCTGTGGCGTTGGGATTGCCATTGCCTGGCAAGCAGGACGAACGATTTACGGCGCTATCGTGTATGGAGCTTGGCCGGAAGCGCCCTCCCTCATTGCCATTTGGGCTGGTCTCATTTCCATTGCCATCAAAGAAGTTCTCTATCAATGGACGGCGCGTGTAGCGCGTCGGATTCAAAGCGATGCGCTATTAGCCAACGCGTGGCATCATCGCAGCGATGCGCTTACCTCTATTGCGGCGGTGCTCGGTATTGCTGCAGCAGCTTGTCTTGGCGGACGCTGGGTTCTCCTCGATGCGACCATTGCCATTTTTATTGGGCTCGTGTTAGTTTACATCGCGTGGAAAATTATCCAAGACTCCATTGATAAACTTCTTGAACAAGGAATGTCCATTGAAGAAAACAATCGCATCCTTGAAATTATTAATTCCGTTCCCGATGCGATTGAACCGCACCATTTGCGTTCTCGACGCGTGGGGACGGTAGCCGTGATTGAGATGCATTTTCGTGTTAATCCGCAGATGACTGTTGCGGAAGGACATGTGATTGCATCAAAGATTGAAGCCCTTTTATATGAAGCGTTTGGTAATGATGCCATCCTTACCTTACATGTCGAACCCATTAAACAAAAAGCTTAAAGGAAATCCAATGAAAACACAAGCTTTTCCTATGGTGAAACGAATTCTTCCGCTTGTTACCCTTTTAGCAATGGCGACACCCGCGTACGCCATTTGGCCGTTTGGTAAGTCTGAAGAAGAGATTCAGGCGGAAGCGGCAGACCATGTAGCAAAGTTGCTTCGTAAACCCAAGCAAACCATTGCGAAGGCTCAGATCGCCATTGAAGACGACGACCTCGAAGGTGCCATTAAGCTCTATCGTGAAGCCATTGCGCAATTTGAAGAAATTGAACGCGCCGAAGATACTAGCGGGGCGGTCTTCTCCGATTTGCGATTCAAGAAGTTTCACTGCATCTCAATGCTCGATGCGCTCATTCTCAAGCGTTCGGAAGTGATGGATGTGCGTCAAGCCATTTCCGACACAACCGAACTTGAAGCTCGCCTCGCTCAAGAACGCGAAGCCTTGAAAAAAGAAGAAGAGAAGCAAGCGAATCGCACGACAAAACCACAGCGTGCTGAAGCATTGCCAGATGCACACTCTGAACTTTTAAGCGAAGAAGAAAAATCGCTCGCGACCGCAGCAAGTGAAGTTGAACGCCTCAAGCATCGAAAGATCTTGGCTGAAAGTGAGTATAAAGACAACAAGGCGGCCTTTGATGAATTAGCAAAGATTCATACCGAAGCCGACAGTAAGGCCTTCCTCGCGCAGCGTCATTATCAGCAAATTGAGAAGCATGATGATGCCACTGAGCGTGATATTGAGCATGCGAAAGAAGCCTATCTTTCAGCCAAAGAGACCGCTCAAGAAATCAAGGCAGAACTTGAAAAGATTCGAACCCATCTCACCACTTTAGAAGGGACGCTTGAAGAGGTTGAGATTGCCTCCATTGACGCCAATGAAAACTTAAAGAAAGCGCAAGCACGCGTTGCAATGCGAAAGCAAATTTTGGAGAAACAAGAAGAGCAAAATCGCATTGCCGAACAGAAGCGTCAGGCGGAATTGCAGAAGTCTCAAGAAGCACAACGACTTTTGCAGAAGCAGCGTGAAGCCGAAGAACACGCCCGTCTCGCTCAAGCGCGTGAAGCTGAGCGCCTTAAAAAAGATGCTGCTGCGCGTGAAAAGGCTGAAAAAGATCGTCAGCGGTTAATTATTGAGAAGGACCTTTGTACGGATCTTTGGAATGACAAAGATATCTACGAACTCGAACGTCGCTTGATGAAGAATTGCGAACAGTGGCCAAATGAACATCTTTTCCTTGTCATGCTCGCTCGTATTCGGTTGTTGCAAAATCGTTTAGATGATACCCTCGACATTGTAGAACTCATTCCGGCGACGGGTGAGACGGGATTGCAAGCTCGCCTTGTTGCGGCAGGAGCCTATCTCAAGAAGAACCAACCCGAAGAAGCAAAGAAGATTCTTGAACAAGCCATGAAAGATGCTCCCGATGCACCAGAGCCCTACTTCAATATGGCGATTACCTTCTTGCGGATGCCCAAGTTTGACCCCGACCGCGATATCGCAGCGCAGTATTATATTCGGAGTGTTGAACTTGGCGGAAAGCGTTCGTTACTCTTGGAGCGTCGTTTGAATATGAAAGAAGCGCCGAAGAAATGAGTTCCCTCTACGAAAAGACGCTTGCGACCCGTCGCGTTTTTGAAGGACGCGCGTTAACGATTGATATCCTTGATATTGAACTCCCAAATGGTCGAAAATCAACGCGTGAAGTCATTCGTCATACTGGTGCGGTGTGTATCCTTGGCGAACTTCCGGATGGACGGTTTATCCTTATTCGTCAGTTCCGAAAGGCGATTGATCAGGAAATCATTGAGTGCGTTGCAGGCTGTATGGAAGTTGGTGAAGCCCCCGAAACAGCAGCTCTTCGTGAAACGCGCGAAGAGAGTGGCTATGAGGTCGAAACGCTCACCTCCCTTGGTTCCGCCTATCCAGTCCCTGGATATTGTGATGAAGTACATCATTTCTATCACGCTAAGCTCAAAGCCACACCAGAGGCTTTACAACTCGATACGGATGAAAATCTCTACCCCATCATTGTCTCCGAAGACGAGATTGAGACGATGATTGACAACCATGAGATTGTCGATGCGAAGACGCTCCTCCTTTGGTATAAGTTTCTCCGTCATCGCAAAGGATAAGTATGGATCCTCAAGCACGCTATTGGAATAGTATTGCCGATACCTATCGTCAAATCACACAGATTGATGAGACCGATTTCCATTATGGGCCGCTTCTTGCAGGTGAGCGTGAATTGCAATTGCTTCCTCCTCTAAAGGCGGGTATGACTTCGCTTGAGTTAGGATGCGGCGAAGGACAGAATAGTCGTTGGCTCGCACGTCAAGGACTGGTTTGTACAGCGATTGATATTTCGGAAGGTCAACTCGACTATGCGCGTAAAGACACGGCGAAAGAAGGATTGACAATTGATTATCGTTGCTCCTCTATTGAAGCCTTTGAGGCCGCAGACGAAAGTTACGATCTCATCACTTCATCGCATGCCTTTGAATTCGTCAAAGATCCCTTTAAGGAACTACAACGCATTGCTCAATGGTTAAAGCCGAATGGGTATGTGATGATTTCAACCGTTCATCCCGTTTACAATGGTGAATGGGTCGGTGCGGATAATGAAGATGGTTCCGAAACATGGGGGCGTCTCCTCGTCAATTATTTTCAACCCATTGATGATGTGCGTGAACAACCCGATGGGACGCAGGCACCAATTGTCTCTCGTGCCTATCCCATCAGTGCATGGTTTAATGGATTGCGTGCGGCGGGATTGAGTTTGGTCCGTCTCGAAGAACCACGCGCCGTTCCCTCGCCAGCCTATCAATCGGACGATTGGATGGAAGCGCTTGATGAATGTCAAGCCATTCCAACGACGCTTATTCTCCTTGCAAAGAAAGTTCCACCATGCGTGTAGGGATTGAAGCTTGGCTTGCCACCGCCAATCGCCACCAACGGGTGGCCCTACTTTCGCATCAAGCCGCACTCCTCTCAACGGGGGAGACCTCCGCGCAAGCGATGTATCGTCACTTTGGAGAAAACTTTAAAGCGCTCTTCGGTCCAGAACATGGTTATTTTGGACGCGCAGCTGCAGGCGAAGAAACCATTACCGACATGCATCCCTCGTGGGGGATTCCGGTTTATTCACTTTATGGGAAAGATCGTAAACCCACGCCCGAAATGCTTGCTGGGATTGATACGCTCGTCATTGATTTGCAAGACCTCGGGGTGCGGTGTTACACTTATTTAGCGACCCTTAAACTCGCCCTTGAGGCATGTCAAGAAAATGGCGTTGAATGTGTCGTTTGTGAGCGCCCAACGCCGCTTTATGGAATGTCCTCAGGACCTATTGCAGAACCTGAACACTTCTCCTTTGTTGCGCCGTGTGCGCTTCCCCTTGTTTATGGCATGACGCATCCTGAAGTGGCACAATGGCTTCAGCTCCCTCACACCGCCGCATGTATGGAAGGATGTGAACGCTCCGCTGAACGCCCCCTTGATGCACCAGAGTTTTTACCCCCTAGTCCTGCGATTCGTTCGTGGGAGACGGCGCGTATCTATCCCTCAACCGTCTTTGCCGAAGCCTTACCGCAACTTGATATTGGACGCGCGACCCCTTATGCCTTTCGTATGCTTGGGGCTCCATGGATAAAGGGACAAGCTCTTGCGGAAGAACTCAATACCGTTGGACTTCCAGGTCTAACTGCCTATGATTTCACCCAATCAACAGCCAATGGAGCGGTTCGTTTCCATCTTACCGATTTCAACGCTTACGATCCATGGCAGGTTACGACTCGTCTCCTACAAACACTTCAGAAGTGTTATGGTTCAGAGCATCTCTTTGACCATCCCGAGGCTCGCCCAGCATGGATGACGCAATTGTGTGGCACCGACAAATGGCGTGACATTCTCGCTTAACATTTTTATTCTTGCTGTTTTATTTTTAAGTCTCCTTTCACATCCTCTATGTGGCATTTAAGGAGGCTTTTTATTTTCTCTCTTCGTACACCGCTAAACGCGAGATTCATCCTATAAATAGGAATAAAAAAGTGAAAGTTTTTATACTTTCGAAGGGGTCTTTTTGATATAATAGGTAGGTTATGCAAACGATACATTTTATAGGGATTGGCGGCGTGGGCATGAGTGCGCTCGCGCAAGCTTTTTTAGACAAAGGGTGGCAGGTCTCGGGTTCCGATAGACTTTTAGCCATGGGAGAAGAAACACCCGTCTTACGCGTTTTACGGGAACAAGGCTGTCGTCTCTTTCCGCAAGACGGTTCTGGCATTCAAGCGGGTATGTCTGTGGTGTATTCAACAGCGATTGAACCGACCAATCCAGATTGGGTCGCGGCACAAACGCATCAGTGTCCTCTCCTTCATCGCAGTGAAGCCTTAGCAAAACTGGCTGAAGGTCACGCACTCATTGCAGTAACGGGAACTTGTGGAAAATCCTCGGTAACTGCGATGCTTGGTCATTTACTTACCGCGTGTGGTTGTGACCCCTTTATTCTCAATGGGGCGGAGATGACGGGTTACGATTGTAACGGCACACGTGTGGGATCGGTGCGTTCGTCCTCCTCGTCAACAGGCTTTATGGTGGTTGAAGCCGATGAGTCTGATAAATCATTGATGGCGCTCTCGCCCACGCATGTCATTGTTACCAATGCTTCGAGCGATCACTTCTCGAAAGAAGAAGCCATTGCACTCTTTGGGGCGTTTAAAGCCAAAGCTTCTGGGGTCATCATTGACACATGTGATGCGCCGCTCCCTCAGATTGAAAAAAGCCAAGGTTGGGAAACAACCTTTTTATGGCGAGGGGAACAATGGATGCTCCCCATGCCAGGGCAACACAATGTGGCCAATGCCATGGTTGCATTAGAGATGGCGGTTGCATTGGGATGTGAAATTCCAGCGTTAAAAGAAGCGCTCAAACATTTCCAAGGCATTCGTCGTCGATTGGAACGAACGGGGCTTTGTCAAGGTGCCGTTGTTGTAGATGACTATGCACACAATACTGAAAAGCTTGCGGCAGCATGGCAGACTTTAACCGAAGCCTTTCCCGCAGGGGTGGTTGGGCTTTGGCGTCCCCATGGTTATGCACCGTTGCGGAAACTTCAAGCCGATTTACCTGCGATGTTTAATCGTGTGGTTCGTCCATGTGATCAACTTTTACTTTTGCCTGTTTATGATGCTGGTGGAACCGCAGACCGAAGTGTTAACACCGAGGTGCTTTTACCACATTTAACATGTCCTGCCCAACTTTTGCCAGATCTTGACGCGGCGGAGGTCACCCTTCGAGCATTTGCGGTAGAGGGGAAATGTCTTGCGCTCTTTGGGGCGCGCGATCCTGGGCTTCCTAAACTTGCACAGAGACTCACACGATGAAAGCTTTTCTTGATACATTTTTACACATTTGGGTCGACATGTTCCCTTGGCTCATCTTTGGGTTTGTGGCGGCTTTTTTGTGTTCACTCTTCCTTTCTGAACGATGGATGCGCAAACACCTCGGTGGTAAGGGATGGACACCGATTGTTAAGGCTTCACTTTTTGGGTTACCTTTACCTATTTGCTCATGTGGGGTTTTATTGGTTGCCTTAGCCTTGCGAGAGAATGGTGCGCGTAAAGCGCCTGTGTGTGCCTTTATTGCATCAACGCCACAATCTGGCAGTGATACGGTTCTATTGAGTGTGCCGATTTTGGGACCTGTATTAACAGGCTTGCGATTTGTCGGAGCGATTTTATCGGGACTTTTAGCAGGTGCATTGGTGCGTTGGTTTGGAGTTGCACAACCTCCACAACATGAGAGCAAAGACCTTACCACAGAATGTGCGTCTGTTTGTGCTTGCCACCATCACGATGCCCACCATCCGCATCAACACGGAGAAAGCCGTCATCACGAATTTGCGCCTTGGTCGGAACGCCTTCGTGATGCAGCGCGTTATGCATTTTATCATTTACCGAAGGAGATCCTTCTCCTCCTCATTATGGGAACCATGATTGCAGCTGCAATTGAATGTTTCATGCCACATGATGTTTTTGCTGGACTACCTCTTGTTGTCACCTATTTGGCTGCAATTCTCATTGGATTGCCAACCTATGCGTGTTCAGTAGCGATGATTCCTATTGCGGCGGAATTAATTTTTCATTGTGGTGTTACTCCAGGTGCGGCGTTTATCTTTCTAGCATGTGCGCCGACGATTCATGTAGGGTCGATGCTCGTATTATGGAAGAAGTTTGGTCTTCGCACAGTCGCCTTATTGATTGCTGGGATTTTAATTGTCTCGGTAAGCATGGCTCTTTTGATTGATGGTCCCTTAAAGCGATGGATAAATCTCCCCTCTCTCGACTCAACGGAAGCTCAATCTGCCATTGAAGCTGTTGAGCATCACCATCATTGTCATGGGTGCTGTTCACATTCTCACGAATCATTCAAACACAATTCTAACACACATCTTTAACCCGAAGATGGTATAATAAATGCTTATGAAAAACTCCACGCTTACTGTTGTTTCAGCTCAACTTCCCTCCTCGGATGCTGCGGATTTACTTTTAGAACTCCTCGATGGCGATGCCTTTACGCCAACCTTTTGGGAAGACATTGAAACCCATGCCGTGCGCTTGGATGTATTTTTAGAAGATGCCACTACGGCTTCCGATGTTGAAACCGCACTTACACAAGCGGCCACACTTGCAGGACTTGACATTACCTGTACGCGTGATACCCTTGAAAACGCAGATTGGCAAGAAGCATGGAAGCGATTTTTCCATGTTGAACGCATCTCCGAACGCATCGTTATTCGACCCTCGTGGGAGAGCTATGATGCAAAGCCCGGAGAAGCGGTTATTATTCTTGACCCTGGGATGAGTTTTGGTACGGGGAAACATCCCACGACGCGTGCATGCCTCCAACTCCTTGATAAACTCACGGAGGGAGACCTCGGTCGTCCGGTTTTAGATATGGGTTGCGGAAGTGGCATTTTATCTATTGCAGCCAAAAAACTTGGCTTTACGCATGTGCGTGGCTTTGACTATGACCCAGATGCCGTCCAAGTCTCAAAGGAAAATGCAGCGCTTAACGATGTCGAAATTCCTTTTGAGCCTCGAAATCTTGCCGATAATCTTGATGAAGGCGCGATTGTCCTTGCCAATATCCTTGGTCCTGTTTTAATTCAATACGCGAAGGAAGTGACCTGTGCGGTTCTTCCAGGGGGGCAACTCATTGCGTCTGGAATTCTTGACACGCTTTATCCAGAAGTCAAAGCCGCCTTTGAAGCATGTGGATTAGTTGAAGAAGAGAACATTCTCATCGGCGAATGGCGTTCTGGGCGTTTTTCGCGTCCGTAAGACCACATGTGAGGATTTTAAATGATGAATCTTTTTGCACTTTCACTTCCGACATGGAGTCTTTGGCCATTCGCCATTCTTGGGCTTATTCTTGGAATGTTTTTATTAACCAAGAGTGCCGACATTTTTGTAGATGGAGCGGTGAGTCTTGCCAAGCGACTTGCAATGCCTCCTTTGATTATCGGCTTTGTGATTGTGGGGTTTGGCACAAGTGCGCCTGAAATGATTGTTTCGGTCCTTGCGGCTATTCAAGGTGCGCCCGTTCTTGCACTCGGCAATGCCTATGGAAGTAATATCACCAACATTCTCCTTATCCTCGGAGCATGTATGATTGTCGCACCCATTGCGATTCATCGTGTCGCACTGCGTCGTGACATTCCTTTTCTTATGATTATCATGGGGGCGCTTGCGACCTTTTGTGCATTTGCCTCCACCGATGGACTCACGCGTATTGAAGGCGTCATCCTCATCTCTGCCTTTCTCGCATTTTTGAGTTGGCAAATTTATGTCGCGTGCAAAGGTCGTGCATGTGCTTGTGAAGATGCCGAAACAACAGAAGCGCCCCCCGCCCCCATTGGCAAAGCATTACTACTTACACTCGTTGGCTTACTTCTTTTAATTGGAGCCTCGCAAATGCTTGTGGCATCTGCGAAGTGGATTGCAATTACCATTGGCAATGCGATTGGCATGAGTGAAACTGCAATTCAGCTCATTGTTGGCGTAACCATTGTTGCCCTTGGCACTTCGCTTCCCGAACTGATGGCGTCTATCAGTGCCACGCGTAAGGGACAAGATGATATTGCCGTTGGTAATGTGATTGGCTCAAATTGCTTTAACCTTTGTATGGTTGCAGGTTTAGCCATTATGATTCATCCCGTCCCAGGCAAAGATCTTCCTATTGATTTGCGTTATCGCGATCTCTTTACGATGATTTTTGCGACCCTTCTCATTTGGATCCCTGGGCTTCTTCTTTGGTATCGATTACGCAAACAAAAACCTTCTCCACATATTGCGCTCGGTCGTGGATATGGGTTCCTTTTCGTTTCTCTTTGGATTATTTATACGTTGTGGGTTTTCCTCGCCACACAGCATTAAGGTTTCTTTATGGACACTTTCCTTGACATCCTTTGGCTTGGACTTTTAACAGCAATTCCAGCGCTTGAACTTCGTTTTTCGATTCCTATTGGCATTCTTGCCATGACGCATTTACCATGGCCATTTGTCGTGATTGTTTGTACAATTGCGAACATCATTCTTGGAATTGGTGTTTTTGAAATTTTAGCACCCATCCTTCGCTTCATGCGAAAGTTTAAGTTCTTTGAAAAACACCTCTGGCCTCATGTTGAAAAGCGTCAAGAAAAGCTTCGTCCAACGATTGAAAAGCGTGGACCTTGGGGGCTTGCGATTTTTATTGGCATTCCACTTCCAGGCACAGGTGCTGTGACAGGCGCATTAGGTGCATTTTGTTTTGGATTCAAACGCGCTGCATTTTATTTGGCGAATCTTTTAGGTGTTCTTATTGCTTCCATTTGCGTGACTACGATTTGCCTCCTCATCAAGTTCGGTGCGCTTGATGAAGATTCTTTCATTTCAAAGCTCTTTATCAAACAAGAGCATGAGACGCCCACAGAGGAAGTGCAACCCACAACCCCTGTCGCACCTCAAACTACAACAACCGAAACACCCCCTGCTTAAAAGGATAAACATAAACAATGATTGCTTGGAGCATTGCACTTGTTAGCTTTATTATCGGTCTTTATCTCTTGACCAAAAGTGCAGATTTGTTTGTCGATGGTTCCGTTGCTCTCGCACATCGTTTACGAGTTCCACCCTTAATCATTGGTTTTACGATTGTTGGCTTTGGCACGAGTGCCCCAGAATTACTCGTGTCTCTTCTAGCCTCTCTTCAAGGCGACTCCATCCTCGCCCTTGGGAATGTCTATGGAAGCAATATCACCAACATTCTCCTTATCCTTGGTGCATGCATGGTCGTTGCGCCAATCGCCATTCATCGTACACTCCTCAAACGCGACATCCCCTTCCTTCTTCTAATAACTGTGCTGGTCATTCTCTTTTGTGCGGGTGGAACGAATGCCTTTACACGCATTGAAGGTATCATTCTTCTCCTCGCCTTTCTCCTTTTTACCCTTTGGCAAATTTTCTCTGCCATGCGACACAAAGCACCTTTAGAAACGCCTCAAGCCGAAGAATCCCCCCACCCCACACATCATCTTTCATTTAAAAAAGCATTCCTCTACACCTTTGGAGGTCTCTTTTCTCTTATTGCTGTTTCCAAGGTCCTTGTCTCCTCTGCAACATGGATTGCAGAAGCGCTCGGTAAAATTGTAGGTCTCCCGACTACGACAACAGAGCTTATCATCAGCGTTACGATTATTGCCCTTGGGACCTCTCTCCCCGAACTTATGGCCTCCATTAGTGCCACACGCAAAGGACAAGATGACATTGCGGTTGGAAATATTATTGGCTCAAACTGTTTCAACCTCTGTATGGTCGCAGGGATTTCCCTCATTATTCAACCCGTAGCCGCACCAGATTTACCCTTTGATTTCCGCTATCGCGACCTCTATATGATGCTCTTTACAACGCTGCTTGTTTGGATTCCAGGGCTCTTCCTCTGGAAACGCTTCCGCAAGCATCCGTCCTCATCACTCTTAATGGGACGACGCTTAGGGTTCATCTTCTTATTGCTTTGGATTATTTACACCCTCGCGGTGGTTCTCACAACGCGCTAATTAAACATTCAAAAAATCCAACGAAAAAGAGCCATTTTCAAAGTCGCCCACTTTGAAGTTCAAAATGGGCGACTTTGCTCGTCAAAAAGGGCGACTTTGACAATCACTTTCATCAGCCTTGATTTTAAGGCCTTTTAAGAGGGGGTGTAAAAGAGAGGAAAAAGGAGCTTTAAAAAGCGATTTTTAAAGCATCATTTGAAGCATTACGAAGCCTCAACTGCCATTTGGAAAACCTTTTCGATTGCTTCCTTTGTTGGGACACCCTCATGAACCTTTTCATCCCCCACATAAAAGGTCGGCACATAATAGTAGTCCAAGGTTTCAGCAAAGGCAGGTTCTTCCCCTTCGTCGACGATCTTAAGTGGGATTTCACGATATTCCGGATGTTCTACAAAAAGATCCTCCATCATTGCCAAAGCGCGTTGACAATGTGGACAGTGCGTCAGTTTCATTAAAAGGATAGGTTTCATAAAAAACTCACTTCATCAATTCTGAGAGTCGCTCGTCATCATCCTTTGCAATGACCTCACGAAAGATTGATAAATGCTTTATGAATGTGTCAATAGCATCCAACAGGGCAACCTTATTTTGTTTAAAAATAGGTCGCCACATGGAGATGGGAGAATGTGCAATACGGGTCATGGAAGCTAAACCACCGCCTGCAAAACGAGCATTTAATGCTTGATTGCGTTCCGCCTCTTTAATGGTACGTAGCAATGCATACGCGAGAACATGTGGCATGTGTGAAAGCAATGCCGCCGTTTGGTCATGCTCTTGAGCAGACATCGTTGCCAATACCGCGCCCACTTGTGACCACATTGAACTCACTCGGCAGAGAAGTTCAGGGTCACTTTCTGCAGGGTTAATCAGTAATGTAAACCGATTTCTAAAGAGATTCTCAACCGCGGCATCAGGACCACTCTTTTCAGTACCCGCCATCGGATGGCAAGCGACAAATTGTTTACGATTCGGATGCTGTGCAACAGCTTCAACAATCGCTTGTTTTGTCGACCCCACATCAATAACCACCTGGCCTGGACGCAAACGATCAAGAATTGCAGGCAATGTCTTTACAAGAATATCTACAGGGGTTGCAAGAACAATCAATTCCGAGGCATCTACAAGCGCTTCAAGCGTTGGAAGTGTCTCATCAACAAGACCGAGTTCAAGGGCGCGTTCGGCATGGCTTAATGTACGATTCCATCCAAGAATGCGACCTACAAGACCAAATGTTCGCAAGTCTTTTGCAAGCGAACCTCCAATAAGACCTATCCCTGCGATACCAACACTTTTAAAAAGGGTTGTTTGCATAAATGCTCCTCATCCATTCTCTTTTGCATGTCGTGTGCAACCTAGATTCGCGAGTCCATAAATCGCTGCCGTCTCTGCTCTTAAAATAAGGGGTCCAAGGGTTACAGGGATTGCTCCCGCAGCAAGAATGGTTTGCATTTCAGTTGCAGTAAAGTCCCCCTCTGGACCACACCACCATCCCCAAACTTGTTCCACTTGCGTTGGATCAAGTGTATCAAGCACGGGCTTTAAAGGTTTTGCCTCTGGAATTAATGCAGCCACAATAAGTGTTGTACATTGTTGCATTAATGTCTGTGTTTCTGCAAAACGCATGGGAGGATGAACGGTTGGAATAAGCGTTGTCCCACACTGACGAGAAGCCGCTTCAACAATACGTTGCCAACGTTCGCGTTTCGCAATTGCTTGTTTTCCTTCCAGCCGTACAATCGTACGATCGCTAATGACAGGAACGATTTCATTCACACCAAGTTCTGTCGCTTTTTCAAGCAACCATTCCATGCGATCACCCTTAGGAATGCATGCGAAGAGACGCAAACGGACAGGAGGCGTTCCCGTAGAAAAAAGAGGTTGCTTAGCTTCAAGGATAAGCGCTTCTTCTTCTCTTGCTTGTACATGATATAAACGCGAATGACCAATGCCATCAAAAAGTGTAACCTCTGTACCCTCTTTTGCGCGTAACACATGCAAGAGGTGATGTGCATCATTCCCCTCAAGACGAACGAGTGTCTCCGTAATAACCGCGGGTGAAACTTGATGACGATACATACTACCTCTTAGCGATTACGTAAGCGACGCTGTTCTTTACTCCGTTGACGGTCATATTTCCGCTGTTCACGAGCGGTACGACGGCGTTCCTTCTTGGCTCGACGTTTCGCTTGAATCTCATCTTTATGTGTAATGCGGCGCATGGCGACTTTTGCCAAACGCCATTGCAACACAATAAAGCCGATGAAAAAGGCCGCGAGGACAATTGAAACCAAAAGCGGAGACGTCGCCCACGTTGATTTCATCCAATCCAAAACGGGACGATAAAGCGACGGCATAAAGTAAACAACAATACAACTTTGGAATAAACAAGAGAGCGCTGAGAAAATCGTATATGAGAGGAAATTAACCTTTAATAAACCTGCCGCAAGTAATGCCGGCGTACGAATACCTGGCGTAAAACGAATGACAAACATTGTTTTGCCAATGTGTTTATCAAAGAATTTCCCACAAGCTTCAATTTGGTCTTGATGTTTTTGGACCCACTTAAGTCGTGCGACATATTGCATTGCAAAACGAACCGGTAGATACATCAATAAGTCGCCAATAAAAACACCCCAAAAAGTACTTTGGAGAGCAACCATTGTGCCGAGGATGCCTTCAGAAATGAGAGGTGGCACAATCGTCCAACAAACGACATTCTCAAAGAAAAAAGTTGCGATTGCGGTTGCCCACCCTTGAGCCCATGGATGATTTGATGTTGCTCGAATGGTATCAAGTAATCCTTCAAGCATACCACCAGATTCTAAAAATAACTCCATCATTTTTATTTGTCCTCTTCTAACACCTTATCTGCGGGGAGATATAAATAGTGACCGAGCTCTTCTGCAATAGATGCAAAAATGGGGGCGGAAACATTACCACCCGTGTGGCGAGCGCCTTTAGGTCGCTCAATCGTAACAAGAATTGTTATTTGAGGATTCGTTGCAGGATAAATACCAACAAACGAGGCATTGTAATCATTTGTATAACGCCCCCTCACAGGAATTTGAGCAGTTCCCGTCTTACCCGCGACAACATAACTTGGCAACTGTGCACGACGACCCGTACCCCCCGACCAAGGATACCCCTTTACACGAGGATCCTTTTCGACAACAGAGGTCAACATATCCAAAACATCTTTACCCGTCTGTGCGGAAAACGGACGACCGCGCACCTCTGGTTCATAACGCTTTGCCACAAGATAATCATGCAAATTATTTGGATCCATTTGAACGCGTTCCTCAAGGACAATAAGCGGACGCATCAATTTACCCCCATTCGCAAGCGCAGAATAAGCCGTACACAACTGAATGCCCGTAACAGCAATTCCTTGACCAATCGGCATACGCGTTGGAGAGAGCTTACTCCATTTGCTATAATGTGGCAAGATGCCGCGTTCTTCACCTACCAAATCAATCCCTGTCGCTTGTCCAAATCCTAACGCACGAAACGATGCCCAGAGTAAATGATTCTCATCCTTTAAACCTAAACGCGCATTTGGCTTTGACATTTCCAAGCCAATTAATGCCGTTCCAATATTAGAAGATTTCGCTAAAATATTACGAATGTCATGTGGGCCTGGTTGAATATGATCTGAAAGAGGACGACCTGCATAGTACCAAGGTGTTTTTAAATTAAAGACCGAATCTTTTTTAATAATACCATGCTCAATTGCCATTGCGACAATCAATGGCTTCATCACAGAGCCGGGTTCATAGTTACGTGAAATCGCAATATTCTTCCATAATTCCTTCGGGAAAAGACCATATTTTTCAGGAGGGAAACTCGGTAATGTCGCCATACCTAAAATCTCACCTGTATCAACTTTTTGTACAATAATCATCCCCGAATCTGCGTTATATTCTTGAATCGCTTTTGAAAGCGCACTTTCAATAATGTATTGAACATCTTTATCAATGGTCAAAACAATATCATGACCATGTTGTGCAGGGATTTCTTCTTGACGCAACTCTCGAATCTCACGACGGCGGGCATCAACCATCGTCTCAATGCGACCATTACTCCCCGAAAGTTTAGAATTAAAGCGTTGTTCAATCCCATAAACCCCTTCGCCCTCAGCATTGATAAAACCTAATACATGGCTTAATCGTGGACCATTTGGACGAACGCGTAAAGAAACTTGCTCACTGTAATTAACACCCGCAATGCGTTCGCCCTTAGGCGCATTTTGAGCCGTACGGCGGCGAAGTTCTTCAAGCATATTATTATCTGAAATTTCACCTACACGAATCGATGAGAGAACCTTACCTCGATACGTGCGTTTCCCATAGAAAGCATCTGAAATAAGTTCCTCTGGAATCTTGAGCAACTCAGAAATGTCATGTGCAAGTGTGTCGCGGTTAATGTCTTTATGCTCAAGCTTTGGGTCTTTGCGGTCAATATAAATCACGCGTCCTGGCACACTCTCTGCAAGGACATAACCATTACGATCGAGAATTCGTCCTCTCAATCCTAAAAGTTCATACGTTGCTGAATAATCGGGCTCCTCGTAGTCCTCTTTTTGAGGCTCAATACAATGAAGCTTAATGAGACGCGCAAGAACACACGCAAAAAGTAATACAACAAGAGTGGCTACAAAAAGCATCCACCGCTTGGCGATTTTCCTCTCACGAATTTCCATAGCCCCCCATGTATGAAAATTTTAACGAGACCGCTTTCGACTTGATTTTGCAGCCACTTTTTCATTCGACTGTTGACGCAAAGAAGCTAATTCTCGACGCAATTTGTCATTCATTACGAGAGCTTCATAACCTTCCGGAACACGAATTTGACGCTCCGGCTTTGCGACACTCATCACAAGCCCTTTACGAGCGATTGCCTCTCCCAAACGCTGAGGCTCTGTCATTTGATTCCAAACAGCCGTTACGCGAACAAGTGAAGCATTCTGCTCACGTTGTGTCTGCTCAAGACGCTTAATCTCGTTTGACACTTGGTCCGCACGTAAGAAGAAAATACTATATAAAAGCCAAGTTAAGAGTAGTAGTGCAAAACCACCACAAGTCACAAAGTGAATAGGTTTTAAATAACACGCATCACGACGACGATTACGTTTTGCCATAATACACCTCTCTTCCTTAAATTCTCCGTACGGCGCGCAATTTAGCACTACGTGCACGGGGATTCTCGGCTATCTCTTCCGGCTGCCCAACCACAGCCTTCCGAAAAATCAACTCACAACGTGGAAGTTTCCCTTGCCATTCACTTCCACCTTGTTGTAAAGCTACCTCTCGACCACAATGTTCGCGAAAAGCCAATTTAACAATGCGATCGGTCAAACTCTCAAAGGTCAAAATTGCCATGCGACCACCAGGCTTCAATAATGAAAGCCCATCATCCAACGCTTGCACAAGATCGCCGACTTCATTATTCACAGCCATACGCAAGGCTTGGAAAACGCGTGTTGCAGGATGACGACCCTTTGTGTGAGCTCCACCTACAGCCACGGCGACACAATCGGCAAGATCTAATGTCCGCGTAAAGGGTGCCTTTTGACGGCGTCGATCAATCGCTCGAGCAATAGCATAAGCTCGCTTTTCTTCACCTAAGGTTTTAAAGATTTCCGTCATCTCCGATACCGTTAAGCGAGCAATCAAATCCGCTGCACTCTCTCCGGCATCATTCCGCATACGCATATCAAGCGGACCATCGTGACGAAAACTAAAACCTCTCTCAGCTGTATCCAATTGGTCACTACTCACGCCTAAATCAAGAAGAATCGCATCAACTTGATCAAAACCATGAGAACGAGCCAACGCACCAATCTCACCATG
Source organism: bacterium (assembly GCA_030535915.1). GTDB lineage: Bacteria > Verrucomicrobiota > Kiritimatiellia > RFP12 > DVOR01 > Spyradenecus. Next base: position 3,087 of record JAUNQZ010000009.1, on the reverse strand, counting down.
TGCACCATGTACAAGCGTATGTGTACCAGGAATTTGATCTCGTTTAAGATTATTGCGTGCACGCTCAAGTGCTTCGCCATCACGATCAATTCCAAGCAATCGTCCTGTCGCTCCAGCTAAACGCATCACTGCACTTGCATGCCCCGCTTGACCTAAAGTACCATCGATATATGTGCAACCCTCCGTAGGAGCAAGTGCCGCAATCGTCTCCTTTAATAATACAGGAATATGCATATTTAGGCTCAGAAATCAATGGCTGCCAAAGCATCGCCCAAAGCGACTTGATCGACCGATTCAGCCGGCTGACGTTCCTCTGCCGCCCAAATCTCACCATAAGCCACCGCACCAATAAATGCAGCGCGACCCTTAATGCCTGCGAACTCTAACAAACGATCACTGATACGAATACGCCCCTGTACATCCAAAGGAAGTTGTTCCGAATTCTCACCAATCACGCGTAGTGTTTTTGCAACCATAGGATCTGACAATCGTCGAGACTTTAATTTGTCCAACAATTGTTGCATCAAACTCGCCGGCATCAACCGCAAACACTTGGCATGCGGATCTGCCATAACAAACACATAGGCTGGTTGTCCCATCGCATCACGCCACCCAGAAGGGATGGTCACACGACGCTTTGGGTCCAACGCATGTGAAGCACTGCCTGAGAAAACAGCACCTCCCAATGTTGATTCAACCACTTTGTCCTTTGTATTCATCTGTTTGACCTTTTGTGACACTATTAAACACTTTTCCCCACCCTTTCGTCAAGTCTTTTTATTAAACCCCTCAAAAAATCTTATTTATCTCTCTTTTACCCCCTCTTTTGACTCATTTTTACGATCTCTCAATCCCCACCTTTCCCCACCCTTCAAAAAGCTGCGTCAAAAATTCCCTCAAAAAAAGAAAACGTGCTTCTAAAAAAGAATTGTTTTAAAGGAACAACATACTCTATTTTCGCTCTTTTAAAAAACAAAAAAAGGTCTCCTCAAAGGCGACCTTTTCTAAACTTGAAATTGTTAGAATGCAATCTTTATTTAAAACAAAACGGAGACAAAAATGAAAATAATAACAATGCTTATTTCAGGGGCACAAACTGGTGCAGACCGAGGCGGTCTTGAAGCTGCAATGGCACTTGGTATTCCAACCGCGGGTTATATCCCCAAAGGTCGAAAAGCCGAGGATGGAATCATCCCTTATCGCTATCAAGGACTGACCGAAACAACAAGCACAAACTATCTCGTTCGAACGCGTAAAAATGTTGAAACAGCTGATCTTACGCTCATTTTTACGTATGGCAAGCTCGCGGGAGGTTCATTACGAACTGCAGAATTCGCAACAAAAGCCAATAAACCATGGCTTCACATTAACTTAGTAACAACCACGCCAGAGGTTGTCATTCAGTGGATTTTGCAACAAACTCCTGACGTTGGAATTGTCAATATTGCAGGTAGCCGAGGTAGCAAAGCTCCAACGCTCGAAAATGATGTCAAAAACTTTTTACTCAACGTCCTATTGCAATTCAAGAAATTATGCTAACAATTAATCGAATGCGACCTTCCACTGACGGCCTGCACGATAAGCTGCAAAACACATTTGAATCTGTTCAACCGTATTTTTCTCTTGAGCAAGAGGCGGAAGGTGACTTTCTTTAAAATAACCACAAGCAGTAGTTTCAATATTTTCTCGAAAAGCACCACCCGTCACTGTGCATGCCATAAAAATTTTACAAATCCCATACGCATAGGGCGGTTGATTATGTTTATTTCGATCATGAATCGCAATCACATCGTCAACAATCACATCAAGCCCCGCCTCCTCTTTGACTTCTTTCATGGTATTTTCAGCAACAGAAAGATTCACATCGCACCACCCACCGGGCAATGCCCATGTGCCATTTGTTTCACGTACAAGAAGGATTTTCCCTTCCTTGAAGATTGCCGCACGAGTATCAATTTTAGGCGTTTGATAACCGATTTCATTACAAAAGAGCGCTTTGACTTTTTCAATTGGTAAATCTGACGATTGCGTCAGCATTTCCGCTGCGATTTCACGAATACGTTGGTAACGCTCTTTGTCGTAACAATCTTTCCCATACGTCAATCCTGCTTGCGCAAGACTTTGTAATTCAATCGCCCATTCTAACCATTTTGACTCACACATTTCCCAATCTCCAAAAGCACCTTCGCTTCTTAAAACATAACAAATCTCTTATGACCTGTCAATCTCACTCACATAAAAAAAGCCCGCACGAAGCGGGCTTTTTAGAATCTTATTGACCAGGGGTCCATTCATCGGTTACAGGACCACGTGTACCGGGAGCATAAATTGGCATCCGAGGTGTTGTGGTTGCTGTATAACGTCCCTCTGTAGCATCACCGCGCATCGCTGCAGAGCGATGACGAGACCAACGCTTTGCAACAGGCTTTGCAGTACGATGCGGACGTTCATTCTTTTCCTTTGATCCCTCGCCACGATGCGGTCCTTGTGTCGGCTTTGGGCGCGAAGGCAAATGGGGCTTGAAACGCGGTTCACGTTCCGGGCGAACATCATTCGGAGCGGCCATTGAAGGTGATGGGCGCTTCTCTTGCTTAGATCCTTGCGGACGAGCTACAACCGCCCCACCCTTACGCACATGGTTTGACGGACGCGCCACATGATGACGACGGTGAATATGTGGCTGTTGTATCGGTTTTTCCTCTTGTTCCGTTACAACAACAGGATTCTCAACCGTAGACGCCTCCACGACAGCAGGCGAAGCAAACGCATCCATGGTGGGCGCAGCCTTCTTCACAACCGTGATCTCCTTGACGGAGGCTTTAACTACCGTTATCTCCTTAACGGGAGCTTTAACAATCGGCATCTCAACTTCAGGCGTTTCAACGGCATCCTCAATCACAGGAAGTGGTTGCACGTCCGGAGCAACCTGCGGCAAAGGACCTTTCACCTTTATCGCAAGAGAAGGATCTTCGATGGGTTCAAGGAGCGGATTCGGCACGGGCGCTTCAATCGGAAGTTCCCCCTCCACTTCAGGCAAGTCCACAGGTGCAACCTGTGGCAAAGGCCCCTCCACAACAATCGGAAACG